>QCKS01000026.1 GCA_003215175.1 Acidimicrobiales bacterium AG-410-I20 | reverse complement strand
AGAGCAACTAATGGGACAGAAAGTTAATCCTTACGGTTTTCGATTAGGTGTAACTACTGATTGGAAATCAAGATGGTTCGCTACTCGTCAAGAATACGCAGACAATCTCATAGAAGATTGGGAAATTCGTGACTATTTACTTACAGAGCTACCGCATGCAGCCATAAGTAGAGTTGAAGTAGAACGAACTCGAGACAAAGTTCGTGTAGATGTTCATACAGCGCGTCCTGGCATAGTAATCGGCCGTAAAGGTGCCGAAGCTGATCGATTGCGAACCGGATTAGGAAAAATAACTGGCAATAATCGTGTAGCCCTTAATATTCAAGAAATTAAGGAACCAGAGATTGATGCAGCTTTGATCGCTCAAGGTGTAGCAGATCAGTTAATGGGTCGAATCGCTTTCCGTCGGGCTATGAAGAGAGCTGTACAGAATGCTCAGAAAGCAGGCGCACTTGGTATTCGCGTTCAGTGCTCTGGACGTCTAGGTGGATCTGAAATGGCTCGTACAGAGTGGTATCGCGAAGGAAGAGTTCCACTCCATACGCTTCGAGCAGATGTTGATTATGGGTTCCGTGAAGCACATACAACATACGGAAGAATCGGTGTAAAAGTCTGGATTTACAAGGGCGACATTCTTCCTTACAAGAGTCAAATGGAAGATAAAGCAACTCGTGAAGCAGCTATGGCGGTTGGCGAGACTTCCGGTCCAGCAGCAGAACCTAAAACAGTAGTTTCTTCTGCGGCAGCACGCCGACGTTCTGCAGATAGTGAGACCAGTGAGGCAGAAGTATCAGATGCAGAACAAGAGAGCCCTAATTTTGAAGATGAAGAAGTTGAAATGACGCCCTTAGTTAAAGAAGGTGACGAAGCATTTGAGAAACTACTTGCCGAAGAAGAGGAAATAGAACGATCAACACATGACTCACGTGAAACACCTCATTTCCGTTTAGAGGGTGGTGACTGAAATGCTTATGCCTAAAAAAGTTGCGCACCGTAAACATCATCGCGGTCGTATGCGCGGAAACAGTAAAGGTCAAACAGAAGTTACTTTTGGCGAGTTTGGTATTCAAGCTCTTGAGCCTGGTTGGATAACAGCTAGACAAATAGAAGCAGCTCGTATTGCTATGACTCGTCATATTAAAAGAGGCGGAAAAGTTTGGATAAATGTATTTCCTGACAAGCCTGTTACACAGAAACCTGCAGAAACTCGCATGGGCTCAGGAAAAGGAAATGTTGAAGGCTGGGTGGCAGTAGTTAAACCAGGAAGGATCCTGTTTGAACTCTCTTACCATGATGCAGATACCGCTAGACAAGCAATAAACAGAGCAATTCAGAAATTGCCTATTAAAGCTCGGTTTGTTGAACGCGAGGAGAAGTTTTAATTATGGCTCGTAACAAAGCATTGACCGATTTGGGAGACCTTGACTTATATGAACAGTTAAGTGATGCGAAAGAGGAACTGTTTAACCTTCGTTTCCAACTGTTAACTGGCCAACTTGAAAATCATTCTCGGCTTGGCCAAGTAAAGAAAGAAGTAGCTCGTATTCAAACTGAACTTCGAGCTAGAGAAATCGCTTCAGCTGAAGCGATTGACAACGATGAGGAGGTTGCTGACTAATGGCAGATGATCTACAAGAGACAGAGCGCCCGAATCCTCGTAAAGTCCGGGAAGGCTTAGTCGTTTCAGATATCCAAAATAAAACTGCAGTCGTTCAGGTAACTGACCGCGTACGTCACCGTAAGTATTCAAAGACTGTTCAACGTTCAAAGAAATTGCATGTACATGATGAAACAAATGAGATGCAAGTAGGTGACCGCGTGAGAATTCAAGAGACACGTCCAATTTCAAAATTGAAAAGATGGCGACTTGTCGAGATTCTTGAAAGGGCGAAGTAATGATTCAGCAAGAAACACGCCTTCGAGTTGCTGACAATTCGGGAGCGCGAGAAGTTTTATGCATCAAAGTACTTGGTGGTTCAAAAAGAAGGTACGCGTCTATAGGCGATGTTTTTGTTGCAACTGTTAAGGATGCAAATCCAGGGGCTGCTGTAAAAAAAGGTGAAGTAGTCAAGTGTGTTGTGGTACGAACTAAAAAAGAACGACGACGCCCTGACGGTTCATACATTCGATTTGATGAGAATGCAGCTGTCCTCATAAATGACCAACTTCAACCAAGAGGTACTCGAATTTTTGGACCAGTGGGTCGCGAGCTTCGAGATAAGAAGTTCATGAGGATAGTTTCTCTAGCTCCGGAGGTCCTCTAAATGAAGATACGTAAGGGTGACAACGTGGTTGTCTTAGCAGGGAAAGATCGTGGTCGCGAAGGTGCTGTGAGCCGCGCTTTACCAGCAGAAAACAAAGTAATTATTGAAGGCGTAAACATGGTTAAGCGACATCAAAAAGCCACATCTGCAACTATGCAAGGTGGAATCATTGATAAAGCAATGCCAATTGATGCTTCAAATGTTGCAATATTAAGCCCTAGTGATGGGAAACCGACTCGAGTTGGTTATCGGTTTAATGAATCCGGTGAAAAAGTACGGATATGTAAACGAACAGGAGTTGATCTTGATGGTTGAAGCATTATCTACCTCCGAGCGTCTTAGTGACTTATATCAAAACGAACTTCGGCAGAAGCTTCAAACAGATTTAGGTCTTAGCAACATCATGCAAGCTCCAAAATTAGTAAAAATTGTAATCAACATGGGTGTTGGTGAGGCCGCTCAGCAAGCTAAACAGATTGAGGGAGCAACCGCAGATCTAGAACTTATTTCTGGACAAAAACCTTTGTTAACAAGAGCAAAAAAATCTATTTCTAATTTCCGTCTTCGCGAAGGCCAAGCTATTGGAGCAAAGGTCACACTTAGAGGTCAAAGAATGTATGAGTTCTTTGATCGGTTAATGACATTGGCTATCCCAAGAATTCGAGATTTCCGAGGATTAAACCCTAAGTCATTTGACGGTCATGGGAATTACACATTGGGCATTACTGAGCAATTAATTTTCCCAGAAATAAATTACGACAAAATAGACAAAGTCAGAGGAATGGACATCACTATTGTGACTTCGGCTCGTACAGATGAAGAGGGCCGGGCATTGCTCGAAGCATTTAATTTCCCATTTCGACAAGAGGTACGGTAATGGCAAAAAAAGCCTTAGTAAATAAACAAAAAAAGACTCCAAAATTTAAAGTTCGCGCGTACACCCGATGCCGTCGATGTGGACGTCCACGGTCTGTGTATCGCAAGTTTAATCTTTGCCGAGTGTGCTTAAGAGAAATGGCACATAAAGGCGAAATCCCAGGTCTTACGAAGTCGAGTTGGTAAGGAGGTTGATCTGAGATGACTATGACTGATCCAGTAGCAGACATGCTTACTCGTATCCGCAATGCCAATATCGCTATGCATGATGGCGTGAAAATGCCGTCTTCAAAGCAGAAAATAGCTTTGGCAGAAATGCTTAAGGAAGAAGGTTACATTGTTGATTACTCCGTAACCGATAGTGATAGAGGACCCGGACAGGATCTAAGCATCACCATGAAATACTCTCCAAATCGAGAGAGAGTTATTAGTGGGGTTAAAAGAGTTTCTTCCCCTGGTCTACGCGTCTATTCAAACGCAGATGAAATCCCAAGAGTTCTTGGCGGATTAGGCGTAGCTGTAATTAGTACAAGTAAAGGTCTGATGAGCGACCGAGAGGCACGTCGCCGACGTATAGGCGGCGAAGTTCTCTGTTATGTGTGGTAAGGGATAAAAATGTCGCGTATAGGTAAAGCTCCAATCTCTGTTCCAAATGGTGTTGAAATAGGAATATCAGGCAAAAGCGTTGAAGTAAAAGGCCCGAAAGGAACACTCGATCTTGAAGTTCCTGGATCAATAAGTGTCCGTCAAGACGGAGACCAAGTTCTAGTTGAACGCCCAGACGATGAGCGCACAAGCCGGGCACTACACGGACTTACACGCTCGCTGATAAATAATATGGTCATTGGAGTCTCTGAAGGATTTAGCAAGGAACTAGAAATCATAGGTGTGGGGTATCGAGCTCAAGCTAAGGGACAGTCATCTCTAGAACTACAACTTGGATTCAGTCATCCTGTTTCAGTTGAGGCTCCAGAGGGAATTTCTTTTGAAGTACCTGAACCAACAAGAATTATTGTTACAGGAATAGATAAGCAAGCTGTTGGACAAGTTGCAGCAAATATCCGGTCTTTTAGAAAGCCAGAACCTTATAAAGGTAAAGGAGTTCGTTACCTAGGAGAACATGTGGCCCGTAAAGCTGGAAAGGCGGCTAAGTAATGAGCGCACAAACTATAGATCGCAGGTCTGCAAGGATACGACGCCACAAACGAGTACGCAAGAATGTTTACGGTTCAAGCGAAAGGCCACGCTTATCTGTATTCAGATCAGCGAACAATATCTCTGCACAAATTATTGATGATGATTTAGGAAAAACAATTGTTTCAGCTTCCACGCAACAAGCCGGAGTGGCTGATGGTTTACGTGGTGTAGAAGCAGCAAAAATGGTAGGCGCAGCGATAGCTGAACGTGCCAAAGAAGCAGGAGTTACGACTGTTGTGTTTGATCGCGGTGGTTACATCTATCACGGACGTGTGGCTGCGCTTGCGGATGCCGCCCGTGAAAAAGGACTGGAGTTTTAGTGGATACGCAATCGGTAAATGTTGAAGAATCTGGATTACGTGAATCTCGAGTTATTCATATAAATCGTGTCGCAAAGGTTGTTAAAGGAGGCCGACGCTTCTCTTTCACTGCACTTGTTGTTGTTGGCGATGGAGCAGGGCACGTTGGGCTTGGTTACGGAAAAGCAAAAGAAGTTCCCCTAGCAATCCAAAAAGGAACTGAAGAAGCCAAGCGGAATTTAGCCCCTGTCGCTATGGCAGGATCCACAATTGTTCATAAAGTTCTTGGAATTGCCGGAGCTGGTCGGGTTTTACTTCAACCAGCAGCACCTGGTACTGGAGTAATAGCCGGCGGGGCCGCTCGCATAATTCTTGAAGAAGCAGGTATACGTGATGTGCTATGTAAATCTTTGGGGTCTCCAAACCACATAAATGTGGCTCGTGCGACAATTGCAGGTTTAGCAGCTCTTCGCAGACCAGATGACATAGCGCGCCTTCGTGGACTAGATCCTGAAGAATTTGTTCCTGGCGCATTGTTAGACGCGTATCGCCGTTCAGAAGCAGGTATAGGAGAAGTTTCTACTATTGAAGAGGAGGCCCTTGATGTCTGAGATTAAAGTCACCCAAACTCGTTCAGCTATCGGGTCAAAGCCAAAACAGAGAGGCACACTGCGAGCATTAGGACTTGGAAAGATTGGACAAAGCAACACCCTCCCAGATCGTAATGAGATCCGAGGGATGATCGCACGGGTCCCTCATTTAATTAAAGTCGAGGAGGTCAAATAACGTGAAAGTTCATGACTTAAAACCAGCTCCAGGGTCAAAAACTCGTGGTAAGCGTGTAGCACGAGGTATCGGCGGAAAAGGCGGCAAAACCGCTGGTCGTGGTTCCAAAGGACAACGAGCAAGAAACACAGTACGAGTAGGATTTGAAGGGGGACAAATGCCCCTGCATATGCGTATACCTAAATTACGAGGCTTCAAGAATCCATTCCGGGTTGAATATCAAGCCGTTAATTTAGACGCAATTGAAGAATCTGGGCTTAATGAAGTGAGTCCAGAAACGCTCCTATCTCTTGGTTTAGTTCGCAAAAACGCACTAATTAAAATTCTTGGTCGAGGTGAAATCAATCGTGCGGTGTCCGTTAAAGCACATGCTTGGTCCAAATCTGCTGAAGAAGCAGTTACCGCCGCCGGTGGATCACTCGAGAAGTTGCCACTACCATTTGCTGTACGTCCACCTTCAAGTGGTAACGCACACATGAATCGTTAGTAAACATAAGGAGACATCATGCTTGCCAGCATGCTCAACATGTTCAGAGTAGCTGATCTGCGAAAGCGGATTCTTTTTACCTTGCTCATGATTGTTCTCTATCGTGTCGGTGCATTCATTCCTGCTCCTGGAATTGATGTTGAGCAAGTACAACTTCTTCGCGATCGTGCAAATCAAGGCGGCGTTTTAGCGTTCTTGCAGCTTTTTTCTGGAGGATCTCTAACAACATTTGCTGTTTTTGCACTCGGGGTCACTCCATACATCACTGCTTCGATCATTATGCAAGTTCTAGGTGTAGTTGTTCCAAAAATTGAACAGTGGCAACAACAAGGAGCAGTTGGGCAGAGAAAAATTACTCAATGGACTCGATACATGACCGTAGCCATAGCGGTAATTCAAGCAACAAGTTTTGCTTTCTTGTTCAATGATGGTGGTAACTCCATAAGTGGACAATCAGGTGCAAATCTCCTACCTAACTTCCATATAGGAACTGTGAGCGTAGTAGTCCTTACTCTTGCAGCTGGTACAGCGTTACTCATGTGGATGGGTGAATTGATAACCCAAAAAGGAATTGGAAATGGGATGTCTTTACTGATCATGATTTCTGTTATCAGTGCTTTTCCTGCTCAAGGTTCCTTAATTCACGCGGAAAATGGAATTTGGGCTCTAATAATTGTTTTGGGGGTCCTTGCAGCTCTTATTACAGCAATTACTTTTGTAGAACAAGGACAACGAAGAATCCCAGTTCAGTTTGCTAAAAGAGTTCAAGGGCGTCGAATGTATGGAGGACAGAACACTTATATTCCCTTGAAAGTCAATCAAGCCGGCGTTATTCCTATCATATTTGCAACCTCTGTGCTCTATCTCCCTGTCCTTTTGGCCGCAGCACTTCCATGGGATGGATTCCGATCTTGGGTAAATAACAATCTCGCTCAATCAAACAATGTTTTCTATTTCGTAATAACAGGATTTATGGTTGTTGGCTTTGCTTATTTCTATACAGCAATAACATTTGATCCAGCTAAGCAAGCAGACACCATCCGAAAACAGGGTGGTTTTGTGCCAGGCATAAGACCGGGTTATCAAACAGAGCGGTATCTCTCAAAGATTCTTTCCAGAATTACTTTACCCGGGTCACTGTTTCTCGCTGCGGTAGCACTGATTCCGTCCATTCTGATCAACGTATTTCTTGATACCAGTCAAGGCGTTGGAGGTTCAGCTGGCGCAGGTGCTGCCGGGTTTGGTTTCATTGGTATCTCTATTCTTATTGCTGCAGGTGTTTCTTTAGAAACTATGAAACAAATTGATTCTCAATTAACGATGCGCAACTACGAAGGGTTCTTAAAGTAGCCAATGGCTACAAATGAAGCGATGAAACCAGTTAATCTCGTTATTTTTGGTCGTCAAGGATCCGGCAAAGGAACCCAGTGCGCAATGATAATCACTGAGTTGGGTTCAATTCATATCTCGACTGGAGACATGTTAAGAGCGGCAGTAGAACAGGGAACAGAATTTGGGCTGCAAGCAAAGGCCATTATGGATCGTGGCGAGTTAGTTTCAGACGAAGTTATATCTGGCATTGTGGCGGAAAGATTGGCACAGTCTGATGTGACCCAGAATGGATTTTTATTAGATGGCTATCCTCGCACTCTTACGCAAGCAGAATCGTTTGTTGGGATATTGAATGATTTAGGGCTCACCTTGGATTTAGCTTTGAATTTAGACGTGCCGATTGATGAAGTTACAACCCGCATGTTGTCACGTGGTAGGGCTGATGATACAGAAGAAGCCATCGCAAGGAGATTAGATCTCTACGAGAAGGAAACTGCTCCATTATTTGAATTCTTTTTGGATCAGGGAGTTTTTGAAGTTATTGATGGGCTTGGCTCAGAATCAGAGGTATTTGATCGATTAAATACTGTAATTTCAGCAGTTATTTCAGGTAAATCGCAGTGAAACGGATAACTTTATATACGGTTACTCATCGGGGTTGGTCAAGCCACAGGGGGACGGTAGCGTTACCTGTCGGCTTATATAGCGTTATTGAAGGCCGTATAAATGAATTATTTGACCTAGGAGGTCAGTTCTGACGAAATCTAAAGAAGACGCGATTGTGATGGAAGGAACGGTTCTTGAACCGTTACCTAACGCCATGTTCAAAGTCGAGTTAGAAAATGGTCATGAAGTTCTTGCACATATTTCTGGGAAGATGAGAATGCATTACATACGTATCCTCCCAGGTGATCGAGTGCAAGTAGAAATGACTCCGTATGACCTCCAAAGAGGTCGAATTACATATCGTTATAAGTAGAACAAGAGAAACGACAATGAAGGTTCGTGCAAGCGTAAAAAGAATTTGTGATAGGTGTCGAGTGATTCGACGCCATGGACGCGTACAAGTTATCTGCACAAACCCTCGTCATAAGCAGCGACAAGGATAGGGAAAAACGGAATGGCACGTATTTCTGGGGTAGATATTCCACGGGATAAACAGGTACATATTTCACTTACCTACATTCATGGGGTGGGTAGAACTCGTGCTTTGGAAGTCTGCGAAGGAACAGGAATCAATCCTTTTTCTCGTGTACGTGATTTAACAGATGAAGAAGTAACACGCATTCGAGCTTTTATAGATGAGAATCTTAAAGTCGAAGGAGATTTGCGTCGTGAGATTTCTCAAAACATAAAACGCAAGATGGATATTGGCTGTTATCAGGGTTTGCGTCATCGACGCGGTTTACCAGTTCGTGGGCAGCGGACCCATACAAATGCGAGGACCCGAAAAGGTAAACGTAAGACAGTGGCCAACAAGAAGAAGGTGTTGAAGTAATGGCGAAAACGTCACCAGGCGGTCGTCGCCCTCGTAAAAAAGAACGGAAAAACATTCCACATGGAGTGGCTCACATAAAGAGTTCGTTTAATAACACAATTGTCAACATTACTGATCAGTCAGGGAACACTTTGGCTTGGGCTTCAGCAGGAAATGTTGGATTTAAAGGATCACGTAAGTCGACACCGTTTGCTGCACAAATGGCAGCGGAGAAATGCGCTCTTCAAGCGATGGAACATGGGGTTCGCAAAGTCGATGTTATTGTCAAAGGTCCCGGTTCTGGACGAGAAACCGCAATTAGGACTATTCAAAGCACTGGAATTGAAGTAACAGGAATTAAGGACGTCACTCCAGTTCCCCATAACGGGTGCCGTCCACCAAAGAGACGGAGGGTCTGATGTCACGCTATACCGGACCGAAATCACGTATTTCACGGAGATTAGGAACAAATATTTTTGGTACAAAATCAGAAACGATTGCTTTAGATAAGAGACCATTTCCCCCAGGAGAACATGGCCGTTCACGACGTAGAGGCAATCAATCAGAATTCTCAATTCAGTTACAGGAAAAGCAGAAAGCTCGGTTTACTTATGGGCTTAATGAACGTCAATTCCGCAACTTATATGAAGAAGCGAACCGCAAAGACGGCGTTACTGGTGAAAACCTACTTCAATTTCTTGAACTGCGTTTAGACAATGTGGTCTATCGGGCAGGCATGGCAGCTACACGTCCCCAAGCTCGTCAGTTAGTTAACCATGGCCATATTGACGTAAATGGTAAAAGAGTAAATATTCCTAGCTACAGAGTCCGTAAGGGAGATGTGGTCACCTTGCGTTCAAAGGCCCGTAACATGGTAGTAGTTCAATGGAATATTGATGTGCTAGACCGTGAGCCTCCAACATGGCTTGGAGTTTCTGACGGAGGTCATGAAGTGGAAGTTAAGGAAATTCCAGTTCGTGAACAGATCGACATCCCAGTAAGAGAGCAACTCATTGTTGAGTTGTACAGCAAGTAATTATAAGAGCGACAGAATCCCAAAGAGTGAGGTAATAAGACATGTTGGTCATTCAGAGACCCAGTGTAGAAGCTGTAGGCGAAGCTGAAGGAAATCGGCAAGAATTTGCGATAGGTCCTCTAGAGCCAGGCTTCGGACATACAATAGGGAATTCGCTTCGACGAACCCTCCTATCATCTATTCCCGGAGCAGCTATAACTCAGATCAAGTGTGATGATGCCGAACATGAGTTCAGCACCATTGCTGGTGTTGTTGAAGATGTCGCTGACATCGTGCTTAATTTAAAAGATGTTGTTGTAGCCAGTCATAGCGACGAGCCTGTAACTTTGCGTCTTGAAGAGCGAGGCCCAGGAGTAGTTACCGCATCTGTGCTTCAAGACAAGCATGCTGATATAGAAATTCTTAACCCTGATCTAGAAATAGCCACCCTAAATAAAGATGGGCGTCTAGCTCTTGAAGTAACCATAGAAAGAGGAAGAGGATTCCTCACTTCTAAGAGAGCTCTGGAAGGTGGAGTTATTGGAATTATTCCAGTAGACGCACTGTTCTCTCCAGTTCGCCGGGTGAGTTTTGTAGTAGATCCAATGCAGGTGGATCAAGCGATAGATCATGATCGTTTAGTTCTAGAAATCGAAACAGATGGATCTCTTTCCCCTCGTGAAGCTTTAGCGTCAGCAGGCGGCACCTTGCGTGCACTTGTGCAACTTGTAGAAGAAATGAGTGATGAGCCACAAGGACTAGAACTTGGAGAATCCGATCCTGTAGGTGGAGCTTCTCCAGATATGGACCTTCCAATTGAAGACCTAGATCTATCTGAACGACCTCGGAATTGCTTAAAGAGGGGTCAAGTAGACACTATTGGACAGTTGCTAGAAAAGACTTATGACGATCTTCTTGCCATTACAAATTTTGGACAGAAATCATTAGACGAAGTAATTGAAAAACTTGATGAACGTGGTCTCTCTTTAGCAATACGGAGATAAAGAAGTAATAGAGGTTTAGAAATGCCAGCCACTCCCAAAAAAGGACGCCGATTTGGTGGAAGTTCAGCTCATCATAAATCTATGATGGCTAATCTCGTGGCATCTTTAATCGCTGCAGAAGCTATTACCACCACGGAAGCTAAAGCTAAAGCTGTACGACCAATTGCAGAGAAGATGATCACAAAAGCGAAAAAAGGCGGATTGCATAATCATCGTCAAGTTGTTTCCTTTCTTCGAGATAAAGAAATGGCAGCAAAACTCTTTGAAGATATCGGGCCACGGTACGCTGATCGTCCCGGCGGTTATACCCGGATACTAAAACTTGGGCCACGAAGTGGAGATAATGCTCCAATGGCTCGTATTGAGTTAGTCTAAAAAATCCCGTCATGCGGGTTAAAGGCATCCTAAGTTACGACGGATCCTCGTTTCACGGCTATGCAATTAATAGCGATGTAAGAACAGTAGCTGGAGAATTAGATTCAGCTTTAACGAAGGTATTAGGAGAAAGAGTTCTTGTTACTTGTGCCGGACGGACAGACCGAGGAGTTCACGCTCAAGGACAAGTAATTAGTTTTGACACTCCCAAAGGTACAGATCTCAGCAAACTTCAAAATTCTATAAACCGTATTTGTAGACCTCACATAGTTATAAATAATTTAAGTGCGGCCCCACCTGAATTTGATGCAAGATTTTCAGCAACGGGACGTTGTTATCGCTATCGAATTTTAAATCAAAAAAACCCAAATCCTTTTCTGGCCGCTACAACATGGCATGTCCCAACTAATTTAAATTTAGAAAAAATGGTGCAAGCTAGTAATCATTTTCTTGGGACTCATGACTTTTCTTCGTTTTGTAAACGAACATCACCTCAGCCTGGTTACAAAGAACGAAGTTTAGTACGAACAGTCCAATCAGTTACTTGGTCGAAAAAAGACGAAAATGTAATTGAATTTGAAATTTTCGCATCTTCTTTTTGCCATCAAATGGTTCGTTCAATAGTAGGAACCATCGTACGAGTGGGTAAGGGACACATATCAGAGAAGAAAATCCCTGAAATACTGACCGCACGTGATCGACAGGGCGCAGGGTCACCCGCACCACCCCATGGTTTGATTCTATGGTCAGTTCAATACCCAGACTTTAAAGACGACTTGGAACGGGTTGCCGAGACTGAGTCAGCGCCGTAGCCTTATGGGGTGGTTTCTTAGGTCTATAAATTAACTCTGAGACCAACGTTTGAGGGCTAAAACAAACAAATTGTTGCAGCTAAAACATGAAAAGGTAATTAAGTGTCAACTTATACTCCAAAAGCTGATGAAATTGAAAGAGAATGGCACGTCGTCGATGCTGACGGCCTTGTCCTTGGGCGCCTAGCAACTGAGGTAGCATCCATTCTTCGCGGTAAGCATAAACCTATCTTCACGCCTCACTTGGATACCGGAGATCATGTCGTGGTTATTAATGCAGACAAAGTTGTGTTAACTGGAGAAAAGACAGAAAACAAGAAGGTTTATAACCACTCGGGTTTTCCAGGCGGACTACGCACTAGAAAGTATGGAGATCTGCTTTTAGATAAACCTGAAGAGGCAGTTCGGCAAACTATTCAAGGCATGTTGCCTAAAAATCGTTTAGGTCGTCAAATGATAAAGAAATTAAAAGTTTATAGAGGGCCAAAACACCCGCATGAAGCACAACAACCTCAAGAACTTGTTATAGAACACGCTCGGGCAAAAACTTCCTGAGTGAGGAGTAAGCATGGTTAAACCTCTTATACAAGCAACTGGTAGAAGGAAAGACGCAGTAGCACGTGTACGCCTTAGAGAAGTGACTGGCGAACCTTCAGTCACCGTAAATGGCAGAGACATGGAAGATTATTTTCCCTCTGAAAGTCATCGCCTTCTGTTTCTCGAGCCACTTCGAGTTACAGGAACTGAAGGCACTTATGATATCGATGCAACGTTACACGGAGGCGGGGTATCAGGGCAGGCTGGTGCCTTGAGGCTAGGTATTGCTCGTGCTTTAGAAGAACTCGACCCAGAGCGAAGGTCAGCACTTAAAAAAGCAGGTCTACTAACACGCGATGATCGTAAGAAAGAGTCGAAGAAGTACGGCTTAAAGAAAGCTCGTAAAGCTCCTCAGTACAGCAAGCGCTAATATTCTTATGAACCAACATGAGTTGGTTCATACTTAAAATTATGGTGAATCTATCTCCGACTTTTGGAACCGATGGGGTAAGAGGAAAAGTAGGAACAGAACTTACTTCATCAATGGTTAAATCTTTAGGTTTGGCTGCCGCGCCACATTTGAATTCAGATCAAATAGTAATAGGAAGAGATACTAGAGAATCAGGTGACTCTTTTGAAGCGGCTTTAGCGCAAGGGTTTAGTGAGGGCGGAGTAGAACCTATTCTTCTTGGCGTTACCCCCACACCGGCTGTTGCTCATATCGCTTCAACACAAGAAATTGCAGGAGCTATGGTTTCGGCATCTCATAACCCTTGGTGGGATAACGGTATAAAACTTTTTGCTTCCGGCGGATACAAATTAGATGATGCGGTGCAGAAAAAAATAGAAGAAACTTGGCACAAAAATTTATTGGTAGATGTTTCAGAAGTAAAAAGGTTTAGATTGGGGTCGAGTGACTCTTGGGCAGAGGCTGTCAAAGAGTCAGTTGGCTCCATGGCATTTGAGGGCATAAAGATAGTTCTTGATTGTGCTAATGGGTCAATGTCAGAGTTCGCTCCTCAAATCATGAGAGAACTTGGAGCCCAGGTAGAAGTTCTTAATGTCAGTCCAAATGGGAGAAATATAAACGAGAGATGCGGAGCCACTGACTTAAATTCTTTACAAGAATTTGTAACGCATGTCTCAGCAAATGTGGGCTTCGCATTTGATGGCGATGGGGATCGAGTTATTGCGGTCTCCTCTGAGGGGAAAATCTTAGATGGCGATCACTTACTTGCATTAATAGCTGTGGATCGTTTAGATAGAGGTCAACTAAACGACAACACAGTCGTTATTACTGTTATGGCGAATCTTGGACTCCGGAAAGCTCTAATTCAAAGAGGCATCAACTTATACGAAACCCCAGTTGGAGATCGGTATGTTTTAGAGGCGCTTCAAAGCAATAAGTGGGATTTAGGTGGAGAGCAATCTGGGCATATTGTCATATCAGATTTTGCTACTACAGGAGATGGTCTTTTAACAGCTGTTCAGGCACTTGCGGCAGCTCAGAGAAGAAAAATAGAAATTGGTTCTTGGGCAAAAGAGCTAGTTCAAAAATCTCCTCAAGTTTTGCTTAACTTGTCTGTAACTAAATCAGGAGTTGATCTGGTCAAGCAAGCATCTGACTTAATAGAGGAAATGAAACAAGAACTAGGTGATAATGGACGCGTAGTGGTACGTCCCTCAGGAACGGAACCTTTGGTTAGAATCATGGTGGAAGCCCTAGATGAATTTACTGCTCAAGAAATTGCAAGTTCACTAGAGGTAAGCATTAGAGCCCTCGACAACACCCCTTGAGTTCAATCACATAGAATTCTCTTACAACTTTTAAATTCAACTACTGCTAAGGAGGCGTGATATGTGTGGAATTATTGCAATAGTTCGAAAACCTGAGTCACGTGCCACCCCAACTTCTGCAGAAGTTTTGAATTTCATGGAAGAGGCAGTGCGATTTCTAGAAAAAGAAAAAGTCGAAACGATATCAGACGCCAAATACTCTCTAGATCAATTGAATGAAATTCTTCAAGGAACTTCAGGCCTGTATGCATTAATTGAAAACGAAGGGTTAAGCAAAGAACTTAAGAATCACTTACGTAATTTACGTAATGAGATCGTCCCAAAAGTAGAACAAATAATTCATCAGGCAGAAATAGATCCTGAAGAAGCAAATAAGTTAATTGTCGGCCTGCGCGATTCAATTTGGGCAATAGAGAATGATCGACTAAAAACATTTCAAGGTGTCATCAACTTAGCTTCTAAATCCAAACCACCCAGTCGATCTGGTTACGCAGTACTGCTCTCAATTCAACAGGCTTTAAGCGCGATTGACCGGATGGAAGTTCGCGGGAGGGACTCTGCAGGTATTCAAATTACTCTTTGGAATTACAAACCGGAGAACAAGCCAGCTATTGAAAGCCGTTTAGACACTCTCTACAGATCTGGGGCAGCACATGAAGTAGGTGAAAGATCAACACTGTTTGTTATCAAAGCAGCAGCAGAGATCGGAGAACTTGGAGACAATACCGCGTCTATTCGAGAAAACATATTGAAAGACAATGATCTCGTAAACGTACTTACAGATGAGAACATAAGAGGCTCAGTCCTTGGACACACACGGTGGGCAAGTGTAGGGGTTGTTTCAGAAGCTAACGCTCACCCATTAGATTCCGTCAGAGCCGATGGAGGGTCGACCTCTCTCGTTACTGCGGTTCAAAATGGCGACATTGATAATTACCTGGAGATAATTAACAATGATGGCCTTTCATTGCCTGCCGAAATTACGAGTGATGCAAAAGTCATGCCCGTACTCTGCTCTTCTTATATAGAAGGTGGAGAAACAAACAATGATGCGTTTCGCAAAGCAGTTCATTCATTTGAAGGATCGCTAGCGATTGCAGCATCTATGGCAGAAGATCCAAACCGACTTCACTTATCACTTCGAGGAAGCGGTCAGGGCCTTTATGTCGGGTTTGGTGAGGATGTCACTGTTGTTGCAAGCGAACTCTACGGAGTAGTGGAAATTACTTCACAATATTTGCGTATGGATGGAGAGATCCCAGCAGATATCAACAATCCGATAACTAGCCGGGGTCAAATCATAGAAATTGATGGAGAACAAGCTGGATCACCCTCGGGTCTTGTTCGCAGTTCATTTGATGGAAGACATTTACCTATTGATCAACAAGAAGTAAAGACAGCTGAAATTACAACACGAGACATTGATCGTGGTGATTACCCTCATTATTTGCTCAAAGAAATTAGTGAATCGTCAGAGTCAGTTCGCTCAACTTTGCGAGGGTACTTAATTCAAGATGCTGATGGTCAACTTGACGTGAAACTTGGAACCTCCATACTGAGCGAAGACTTGGTCGAAAAAATTTCTTCCGGGCGAATTTCTCGAATTATTGTTATCGGCCAAGGAACGGCTGCAATAGCGGCTCAAGCAGTAGCTGCAGCCATAAAGGACCAGACCCCTAGTGAAGGGCTACAAGTTGACGCACAGTTAGCTACAGAACTATCAGGCTTTGGACTTCGAGCAAATATGTCTGATACTTGCGTTGTAGCGATTAGTCAGTCGGGGACAACAACAGATACAAACCGCACAGTTGACTTAGCTCAAGCCCGAGGAGCTCACGTTATAGCAATCGTAAATCGACGTAATAGTGATTTAGCAGATAGAGCGGACGGAGTTTTCTATACATCGGATGGGCGTGATATTGAAATGAGCGTCGCATCAACTAAAGCTTTTTATGCACAGGTAACCGCCGGCTTTCTTTTAGCAATTGCAATAGCAAAAATTCTTACTCACAATAAGAATTCTGACCATTTTGGTCTTCTCGAAGGCTTACAAAATCTGCCAGCCGCTATGGATCAGATGTTAGAAAATAGAAACCATATTGCAGGGATCGCGAGTCGACATGCTCCTTCCCGTCGTTATTGGGCCATAGTAGGAAACGGATTGAACTTAGTAGCTGCACGTGAAATTAGAATCAAATTATCTGAGCTGTGTTACAAATCTATTTCCCATGATTCGACTGAAGATAAGAAACATATTGATCTCTCATCTGAACCGCTAATTTTTGTTTGTGCAGTAGGTTTAAGCGGATCCACGGCAGACGACGTTGCAAAAGAAGTAGCAATATATCGGGCGCATAAAGCTGTACCAATCGTGGTTTGCGGTGTTGATGACTTTCAATACGGTAAAGATCCAGATCAAATAAGAATTCCTGCTATTCATCCGAGGCTTGCTTTCATTCTTGCAACAATGGCAGGTCATCTATTTGGTTATGAAGCGGCAAAAGCCATTGATGCACAAGCTGACCCATTACGAGAAGCCCATGCAGCGATTGAAGGGATGGCTATCGAAATATCTGAAGGCCAGTCTCGAGAAGATCTAATGCATGACCTTCACAACACACTCACTATGACTTCAGGTCGATTTAATGATGAACTTAGATCTGGCTCACTTGACGGTCATTTAGAAGCATCAACCGCAGCTCGTTTAGCTGGTCTTTTCAGATATGCCCTTGGCGAAGTCCCTCTGGAGTCATATCAGCGGGAATATGGAGAAATAGGGACTCCTGGCTTAGTACTTGATCAACTTGCAGAGTTATTGGTATCAGCAATTGGGCAACTCACCCGTCCTATAGATGCCATCAAACACCAAGCAAAGACAGTCACTGTCGGAATTTCAAGAACGGACGAAACGCTTCTAGAAGCAAGATTAACTAAATTTGTTCTTAGCTCCGGCTCTCCTAGAGGGCAGTTGAGTTATAGGACTCTGAGGCTCCTATCGGCTATCGATCCTGCGATTTCAGAGATTCAAGGCTTCACCCGATACCAAGTGGAAAACTTGAATACTGAGAATCCGACGATAGGTATTCTGGATAGAGGAGGGATCTCAACAACAATTGAGTCCCGAACTAATGAAGACCCTATTCTTCGGGGAACAAAGCATCGCGTAGCGAATGAACGAGAGGTTCTTGTAACACGTGGAGCAAGAGATGATCGAACACTAATTATTGTTCCAGAAGTTAAAGAGGCCGAAACGACAGGACTCGCTTTACTTCATGTTCAGTTGGTAGACAATCTTCAAGTTGATGTTTTACGAAGCGTGTTAAGTGGTTATCACAATAGGTATGACTTTATTCGTGATGCTGTCTGTGAAACAGAGTCTGAATTAGATGAATCATTATTAGCTGAAATGAGAGTTTCGGACCTCCTTATAGATCCGATAGGACTCATTGCTGACAAATTACGTTCCTAATCATGATTGGCATAGGCATTGATTTAGTAGACGTAGATAGATTTAGGAATTCAATGATCCGAACTCCTGGGTTAAAAAATAGATTATTTCTTCCATCAGAACAGGAATATTCTGAGCGTCAAACAGATCCAACCGAAAGATATGCAGCGCGATTCGCAGCCAAAGAAGCCGTGCTTAAAGCATTGAATTTAGGTTTAGGAGGGATTGCTTTTTGTGATATAGAAATTACTCACGCCAGGTCAGGAGAACCGCAAATACTGTTGCATGGTAAAGCCATAGATGTCGCAAGAGATGCCGGAGTGCAAAAATGGCTATTAACTCTTACCCATACGCACACAACAGCAGCAGCAGTAGCAGTGGCTTTGTGATGAATGATCCAACAGAGCTATTTCAACTCATTCCTTCCCGTCCCTTAACTGCACACAAGTGGGAAAGCGCCTGTTGGGTAATTGCGGGAAGCCCAGGTATGGAGGGTGCTGCCATACTTTCAGCAAGAGCGGCCCAGAGAGCGGGGGCAGGTTATGTTCGATTAAGCATTCCCGAAGCTGAATCTGTTGAAGCGCCTTTAGAAGTTGTCGTGACCAAAGTCGGGAAAGAATTGTTACTTGAAGATACTGAACGATTCGCTTCGTTAGTTATCGGCCCAGGATTAGGAACAGATCCACAAATTTTAGAAGGGATGCGCCAGTTACTTCAGATAATAGATATCCCAGTGATTGTCGATGGCGATGGCTTAAAAGCAATAAAAGACTTCATCTTCAAAAAAAAATCACCGACATATACAGTCTTAACTCCCCATGAAGGCGAATTTCAAATAATTGCGAGTCAGCCTGTAAGCAGAGACAGGGAACATTCGACTTTAGAACTAGCAAAAAAAACTGAGGCAGTCGTTTTACTTAAAGGCCCTACCACGGTAGTAGCTGATCCGGAAGGCCAAGTTATGACAATCAAAGCTGGGGATCAGCGTTTAGCGACTGCGGGAAGTGGAGATGTTCTTTCCGGAATTATCGGGGCCTTTTTAGCAAGAGGAGCAACTGCGTTTAATGCTGCTTGCGCAGCAGCCTATCTTCATGGAGAACTAGTCAAAGAGCTTCCTTTAACAGGCATAGTTGCAGGTGACCTTGATGAACCATTGCCCAGACTGTTAGAAAGACTAGGAGTGGACAGTCCGAAAGAAAAAAATGAATAGACCTACTCGATTAAATGTCTCATTACAAGCAGTCATGAATAATGTTTCTATTCTTCGTTCACTCGCTCCAAACTCTCTTTTCTGCGCAGTAGTAAAAGCCGACGCTTACGGGCAAGGAGCAGTAAGAGTTGGACAAGCTGCTATTGATGCTGGGGCTGATTGGCTAGCAGTCGCGTTAATTCAAGAAGCTAGAGAGTTGCGAGAAGCAGGGATTAAAGAACCTATTTTGATCCTTTCGCAACCTCACCATAATGAGATTAGTGAACTCAAAGACTTAAAGAATGTCCGCCCCACTGTCTATACCGCTAAGGCCGTAAACCAGATCGCATCTGTAACTCCAGAAGCGCCAGTTCATCTGAAAATCAACACAGGAATGAATCGTGTCGGAGTTTCACCAGAAGATGCTTCATCCTTAGCAGATCACATTGTCGAATCAGGTTTATTTCTTGAAGGAGTATTTACTCATTTCGCATCTGCAGATGAGCTAAAAAGTTCTTTTCCTGAAGAACAGTCAATTCTTTTCGACAAAGTTGTTGAAGAACTAAACCAAAATGGGCATCACCCATCAATCATTCATATGGCTAATTCAGCAGCTGTACTGAACTTTCCAGAAAGCCACCGATCAATGGTTAGACCAGGTATAGCAATGTACGGAGCAGAGCCTTCAGTTGAATTAAGAGGACAATGCATAGAACTCGGACTAATGCCGACAGCTCAGTTTGAAACAGAAGTTAGTTTCATTCATAAAGTGGGTAAAGGAGAAACTGTATCCTACGGCCGACGGTGGATTGCAGAAAAAGAGACACTTCTGGCGACATTACCTGTTGGTTATGGAGATGGGATACCGAGGAGTTGGTGGGAGACAGGGCATGTAATTATCCGAGGAGAAAAATGCCCAATCAGAGGTGTGATCACCATGGACCAACTTATGGTCGAAGTCAATACAGATGTTGAAGTAGGCGACAAAGCAATTTTGTTTGGCGAAAGTCAACAAGAAATAATTACTGCTGGCGAAATCGCAGAGGCAACACAAACAATTAGTTACGAAGTATTAGCAAGTGTTGGTAAACGAGTACCTAGGTTTTATGAAGATTGACTCTCTTTATTAAATCGAATTACACAATTCCAAGTAAAGAATTCTCTCACTATTGGTATGCCGATAATAAAACGAGCCCACGGCCAGTACCTAGGTTCAATACGACTTATTGAAATACCAGGCTTATTACGGATCATACGTAGAGTCGGTCCAATATGAACAGCGAATAGTCCTTCGCCGTAACGGTTATCTGGTGGAGGACCATGAATTTTCTCATACAACTTCGGGCCGAATTTTGGACCAAGGTATTGGTAAGGATTCATATTGTGTCCTCCGTTAGGGGAGTACCAGTTAGTCCATGAGAGATACCCCCAGCCGTCGGGCTTCAGGACTCTAATTATTTCATCAACAACTTTTGAAGGATCAGAAGCATGTTCAAGCATGTTTGAACAAAACACGCCATCAAATGAGTTATCTGGGAAAGCCATAACAGTTGCATCTCCAAGAGCTAATCCGGGTATGGGTGGCTGAGCACGGGTCAGTGTATTCATACTTCCATCAATGCCTAGAACTGTTGCTCCATGTTCACGCATTGCTTCCGCGTACCAACCTGGACCGCACCCAACATCAAGAATTCGATCATTATTAATTTCGTAACGTTTATTCAGATCACAAGCTGTTTCTGCTCCTAAAGCCCTATAGAAGGGCTCAGGGTCAGAGCGTTCATTTAAAAATAAAGACCATAGAAGCCGTAACCGCTTAATTCCAGTGCCATTTGGGGATTCAATTGATGCCATCAACGCTTAACAATACTCTTCTACGGGCATTAATTGAGGCTTACTTTTTAGGACACCAAACATAGGGCTTAAGGACTGATTAACTTATATTCATGGGTTCAAACGCAGAATTCGCTATTTTCCCTTGGCTGGCTTTA
>QCKS01000025.1 GCA_003215175.1 Acidimicrobiales bacterium AG-410-I20 | reverse complement strand
TTCTCAACAAATAAATATTAAAGAACTCTCTCTTGTCGCCGAGGAAACCTTCAATGATTCTTTTGAAGTTCTTCTTAGTTGCGAAGTGCTAAGCATTGGAGTTGGGGAGAACGTTGAAGATGGCATTGCCGTATTTTGTGGAAAAAATCCTGACGAGGCTGAAGTCTTTTGGTTTTCACATGACCTATTAAAAGCTTCGAAGCTAAAAGATCAACTAACAACTCTCTTCGGTGAGGAGGGGCCAGGACTGGCAACTCATGACGTTAAGTTTCTCATAAAAATTCTTCGATTCCATCAAATAACGTCACCGAAAATAACTCTTGATACTCAATTAGCCGGATACCTCCTAGATCCTGCAGATGAAAATACGGATTTGAAGGGTCTTTTAGAGCGCCACACGCCTTGGGTGATGGAAACAATAGGTTCACCAGAAGGCCAACTCACTTTAGGGGAAGAAGAGAGCGACATCGGTCTGCAAATTTCTCAAAATGCGGTAGCAGTGAGCCTCCTTGTCGAACCTCTTTCCAAAGCCTTAGATTCGCAGAGCCTCAAATCATTAAACGATGAAATAGAAATTCCACTCGCTCAGGTCCTTGTAAAAATGGAGGAACTCGGGGTCGGAGTTGATGTAAAAGAGTTAACTAGATTACGGGATGAGTTAACGGCCCAATGCGGGGACTTGCGAGAAGAAATACATGAAATAGCAGGAATGGAATTCAATGTGAATTCAACCAAACAACTACGAGAAGTATTGTTTGAAAATTTGGGCCTTACACCCGGTAAGAAAACGAAGACAGGTTATTCAACTGATGCTGCCACTCTTGAGCGACTAAGGGGAGAGCATCCAGTAATCGAAAAAATTCTTTCCTACCGTGAGGTGGAGAAGTTGCGTTCAACTTATGGCGAGGGTTTACTCGCATCGGTAGGCCCAGAAGATCGTATACGCGCAACATTCAAACAAACGGTTGCTCGAACGGGTCGTTTGAGTTCTGATGCTCCAAACTTGCATAACATTCCAGTGAGGACGGAAGCAGGCCGCGCATTTCGTAAAGCTTTCATTCCTGCTGAAGGTTTCTCCTTGCTTGTGGCTGACTACAACCAAATTGAATTGAGATGTATCGCTCACCTAGCTGAAGATCCAGGACTGATAGCAGCGTTTGAGGCAGGAGATGATGTCCATACTGCTGTTGCGGCACAAGTATGGAATCTGAAACCGGACCAAGTTGATTCTGAAACTAGATCAAGGGCGAAAATGGTTTCATATGGTCTCGCATACGGAATGGAAGCGTATGGGTTAGCTCAACGTCTTGATATACCTCGTGGCGAAGCTGAGGAAATATTGAACTCATTCTTTACCGCTTTTCCTGCGGTTAGAGAATATATGGATCGATCAATTGAAGAGGCGCGAAAGAAAGGGTACACCGAAACCCTCTTCGGTCGTAGGCGTCGAATACCGGAACTATCCTCCTCTAACTTTAATGTTCGACAAGCAGGAGAGCGTCAAGCGATGAATTCAGCCATCCAAGGCCTAGCCGCTGACATTTTCAAAGTTGCACTGATCCGCATAGACAAACACATTGAAGAGAACTCTCTACTCAGTCGTTTAATACTGCAAGTTCATGACGAAGTCATCTTGGAAGTTCCCCCAGAAGAAAAAGATGATGCTCTAAAAAAAGTTCCCGAAATCATGCAGAACGCATTTGATTTACGCGTGGATCTAGAAGTGAACATGTCTTTTGGTTCAACGTGGGCAGACGCTAAAGGATGAGTAGCAGGCACTGGTTTCAAGACACCGCTGCGCACCTCGGAGCGGCATACCTTCGTTATTCATTTACCTATGGAACAGTTCAGGAAGTCGACTTCTTAATTAGCGCTCTTGGCTTGAAAGAGGGAGACATGCTTTTGGATGTTGGCTGCGGGCCAGGCCGACATGCTCTCGAATTTGCCTCCCGTGGCATCCAGGTCACCGGACTTGACATTTCAGAAGAATTCATAGAAATAGCAAACAAGAAGAGCACAGAAAACACTTCATTTGTGTGCGCGGATGCAAGAACAATGACCTATGAGGAAGAATTTGACGCAGTTATCTCTCTCTGCCAGGGCGCATTTGGTTTAGCGGGAGGACCATCTTTAATAGAAAGCGAACTGGACCCAGATGGCCAAATACTGGAGAAAATGGCAGGTGCACTGCGACCGGGAAAAAATCTAGCACTAAGTGCATTTTCCGCATATTTTCAAATCAGATATCCAAGCGATACAAATGAATTTGACGCAGACACTGGAATTAACCACGAAACAACATCAATCAAGAACGAACAGGGAGAATCAGTAGATACAGAATTATGGACTTCTTGTTTTACTCCACGTGAACTTCGGCTTTTAGCCCACAATGCAGGTCTGAAAGTAGATGAAATATGGTCAGTGAACCCTGGAGACTATAAAAAACACCCTCCGGATCTCGAACATGCTGAATATTTAGTTTTAGCTCATCGCCCGAAGAATGGGGAGAAGAAATAAGGACCCGATAGGCTTACCTGGTCCATCAAATAGATGGGCCCGTATCCGACTACTAATTATCCGACGAGAAGACCGTGTCCGACGAAAATACAACTGAAACCGCACTTAAATCACCACCAATGGGAGATTTTGATGAAAGCGGAGACTATATACCAAGACAAATAACCGAAAACGACCTAGGAAGCCTCTCACTTGATGAAGCTTATTCCGCCACAATGGTGGGTGTTGAAGTAGGGCAACTCGTCGAAGGAACGGTAGTTCGTGTAGACAAAGACGAAGCACTTTTAGATATCGGATATAAATCAGAAGGTGTTATTCCAGCTCGAGAATTATCCATACGTAATGGTGTAAACCCTACCGACATAGTCTCTATGGGAGAAAAACTAGAGGCAGTTGTTGTAACCCTCGAAGATAAAGATGGTCGACTCATCCTTTCTAAGAAACGTGCACAATACGAACGTGCGTGGGGAAACATCGAAGAGGTTAAGCAAGCAGACGGAAGCGTATCCGGAGTCGTTATAGAGGTCGTCAAGGGCGGACTCATTGTTGACATTGGACTACGTGGCTTCCTTCCCGCATCTTTAGTGGAATTACGCAGAGTTCGAGATCTACAGCCTTACATCGGACAAACTGTTCAGGCCAAGATTATTGAGTTAGACAAACATCGAAACAACGTAGTTCTTTCCCGACGCGCTTGGTTGGAAGAAAGCCACAAAGAGCAGCGCGAAGAATTCCTTCATGATTTATTACCTGGAGAAGTAAGAAAAGGCGTAGTTTCCAGTGTTGTTAACTTCGGAGCATTCGTCGACTTAGGCGGAATGGATGGATTGATACACGTTTCAGAACTTTCCTGGAAACATGTAGACCACCCCGGCTCAGTAGTTACTGTAGGAGATGAAGTCGAAGTTCAAGTGCTAGACATAGATATGAGTCGGGAACGAATCAGTCTCTCCCTCAAAGCCACACAATCTGATCCATGGCAAGAATTCGCTGATGCACATAAAACCGGTGAGTTGGTTTATGGACGGGTTACAAAATTGGTTCCATTTGGATCTTTCGTTCAAGTCGGAGACGGCATTGAAGGACTCGTGCACATTTCTGAAATGTCTGCTCATCACGTGGAACTTCCAGAACAAGTTGTGACCCCCGGTGAAGAGCTATGGGTAAAAATTATTGACTTGGACCTAGAGCGTAGAAGAATAAGCCTCTCCATAAAACAAGCTGCTGAAGGCGGTGAAGTAGCTGACGAATATAAGGAGCACTTCGGAGAGCACGCCTACGATGAAGAAGGAAACTTCATAGTTCCTGAATCAGAGAACTCAGAAGGGCAGGAAGCCTGGGAAGCCTATTACGCCGAGGTCAATGCAGAGGAAACCTCTGAAGACGACAACTCGGACACAGGAGAACAACCAGTATCAAACGAAGAAGAGGCTTCAGAGGAAGAAGCAGCCATTTCCGAAGAAACTTTAGAAGTTGAAGAATCGGAAGAGGAGACGGAAGGAGCCTGATAAGCCATGACGGCGAAGGAACTGCCTCAAGGGACACTTGAGATAGGACTAACCGGTGGCATAGGTTCAGGGAAATCCACGGTCTCTGCTGGCTTAGTTAAACGGGGCGCAGTGCTAGTTGATGCTGATGCTATTGTTCGCGACCTTCAAAAACCTGGAAAACCAGTTTTCAAAAAAATGGTTGAACGCTGGGGTGAAAAAATTATTACTAATGAAGGAGAACTAGATCGCCAAGCAGTGGCCGATATTGTTTTCAAGGACGCGGAAGAACTCGCAGCGTTAAATGAAATAGTTCATCCGCTGGTTCGAGAAGAAATAGCGAACCAACGAGAAAAATACATAAAAGGTAATGATCCTATAATCCTTGACATCCCTCTATTAATTGAATCAGGGTATGAAAATTTAAGTGGAATCATCGTTGTTGATCTACACACAGAAGAGGCAGTGGAGCGCTTAGTGAAGTATCGAGGATTCTCACGAGAAGATGCGTTAAATCGGATTTCAAGTCAGGTAGACAGAGAAGAACGCTTATCAAAAGCGGACTTCGTGATAGACAACAACGGCGATCTGGATTCATTAGAAAACGAAATTGACAAAGTCTGGTCATGGATCAAGGGTCTATCTGCATGAGTTCACCATTTCGCGTGGACGCACCATTCTCCCCGTCAGGAGATCAACCACGAGCCATTAAAGAACTTACAGATGGCATTAACGGAGGAGAAAGATTTCAAACCCTCCTCGGTATCACCGGAAGCGGTAAAAGCGCAACAATTGCTTGGACGATAGAGCAAGTACAGCGACCCACATTAGTTATCGCTCCCAATAAGTCCTTGGCAGCACAGTTGGCTAACGAGTTGCGAGAGTTCTTTCCAGAAAATCGAGTTGAGTACTTTGTTTCCTACTACGACTACTACCAGCCCGAAGCTTATGTTCCATCTTCGGACACGTTCATAGAGAAAGATTCTTCAGTCAATGACGAAATAGATCGTTTACGACACTCTGCCACCGCTGCACTTTTAACACGAAGAGACACAATCGTTGTTGCCTCTGTTTCCTGCATTTATGGACTTGGGAATCCAGAAATGTACGAAGGAAATCTTTTGGTTTTACGGGTTGGAGAGGAAATAGAGCAGAGAGCTGCTTTAAAGATGCTTATTGAAATGCGGTACGAACGAAATGATGTAGCGTTAGATCGTGGCAAATTTCGCGTTCGAGGTGACACGTTAGAGATCCAGCCGGCCTATGAGGAAAGCATCTTCCGAATATCTTTATTTGGCGATGAAGTTGAATCAATCACTGAGGTGGATCCGGTTACTGGCGAACGCTTACAAGAACACAAAGAATTTGTTATCTTCCCTGCGACTCATTACGCAGCAGACAGCTTAGTTTTAGCACGCGCCACTACTCGTATAGAGAAAGAACTTCAAGAAAGACTGGCGTTCTTCAAATCAGAAGAGAAACTGTTAGAAGCACAAAGACTGCGAATGAGAACTGAGCATGACCTAGAGATGATCACTGAGATTGGATTCTGTAAAGGGGTAGAAAACTACAGCGCACACATAGATGGTCGTGAGCCGGGTGAGAAACCCTACACACTGCTTGATTACTTTCCAGAAGACTTCCTTGTAGTCCTGGATGAATCCCATGTTGCAGTGCCTCAGCTAAACGGACAGTACTTGGGCGACAAAAAGCGAAAAGAAACTCTCATTGAGCATGGATTTCGCCTTCCCTCAGCAGCAGATAACAGGCCATTGCAATTCGACGAGTTTATTGAAAGTGTTGGACAAGTTGTTTTCTTGTCAGCAACGCCAGGAGATTGGGAACTAGAAAATAGCTCTAGTGTTGTTGAACAAATCGTTAGACCGACTGGGCTCATAGACCCAGAAGTAATTGTGAAGCCCACCACAGGGCAAATAGATGATCTGCAAAATCTCATCACTGAACGTGTTAAAGAAGATCAAAGGGTTTTAGTTACGACACTCACAAAAAAAATGGCTGAAGATCTCACCGATTACCTACTAGAACATGGAATTCGGGTTCGCTACCTCCACAGCGACATAGACACTCTGGAAAGAATAGAAATTCTTCGGGACCTACGGTTGGGAGAATTTGACGTACTTGTTGGTATCAACTTGCTTCGCGAAGGCCTTGATCTGCCTGAAGTTTCCTTGGTGGCGATACTTGATGCAGACAAAGAAGGTTTCTTACGAAGCGAGACATCGCTGATACAAACTATTGGGCGAGCGGCCCGGAATGTAAACGGACAAGTAGTTATGTATGCCGATCAAATAACTGGCTCCATGCAGCGAGCCATCTCTGAAACTATGCGAAGAAGAAAACTTCAGCAAGACTACAACGCAGAACATGGAATAAATCCACAAACAGTAAGAAAAGCAGTCACCGACATTCTCGAGGCCTTGCGGCCTGCTGCAGAAAGCCCAGTCCCAGCAAATAAGAAGAAACGCAGTGGAAACCTAGCAAATGACCTGAGTGAAATGCCTCATGAAGATTTACAACGATTGGTCCACACGTTAGAAGCAGAAATGGGTGAAGCTGCTGCTGATCTGCGTTTTGAGTACGCAGCTCGATTACGTGACGAAATTCGCGAATTGCAAAAAGAACTTCGCGAATTAAGTGAGCACCGTTAAGGCGATACGGTTCGTCAGAGTTAGTATCCCTTAGATGTCCGAACGCTTAATTGTAAGAGGTGCACGTGAGCACAATTTGCAGGATGTAGATCTTGACATTCCTCGAGAGAATCTAGTTGTTTTCACAGGCATCTCCGGATCAGGAAAGTCTTCATTAGCGTTTGACACAATTTATGCAGAAGGACAAAGGCGGTATGTGGAATCACTTTCTGCTTATGCCCGTCAGTTCCTAGGGCAAATGGATAAGCCAGATGTTGATTTCATAGAAGGGCTCTCTCCAGCAATTTCAATAGATCAGAAGAGTGCATCACGTAACCCAAGATCCACCGTGGGAACAATCACTGAAGTTTACGACTACCTACGATTACTGTTCGCTCGAATTGGTGTTCCATTCGACCCTGAAACCGGAGAACAACTAGTAAGGCAAACCCCGCAACAGATTGTTGATCGCGTCTTAGGGATGGAAGAAGGAACAAGGTTTCAAGTCCTAGCTCCAGTGGTTCGAGGACGCAAAGGAACATACGACACACTTCTCTCAGAACTAGCACAACAAGGATTCAGCCGAGCGATCGTTGACGGAGAAGAACACTTACTTGGAGAAGAAATAGATCTCGCTCGCTACGAAATGCACACAATTGAAATTGTGGTTGACCGTTTAAAAATACGTTCAGGTATTGAACAGCGTCTAACAGAATCAATGGAGACCGCTTTGGCTTTAGCCGACGGTGTCGCAGAGATAGAAATTGTCTCCGATAAAAAGTCCGAAGAAGACGAAGAGGAACTGAATAAACGAATTGTTTTCAGTCAACACCTTTCTCGACCAAGTGACGGAAAATCCTTTGAGGAGTTAGCTCCAAGAAACTTTTCATTTAATAGCCCATACGGTGCTTGCGACCATTGCGATGGCTTGGGCTCCGTCTTTGAAGTTGATAAAGATTTAGTCGTGCCCAATCCTGACCTCAGCCTTTCTGAAGGCGCTATTGCCCCATGGTCAAGTGGGCGAAACAGGTATTTCTCCCGATTGATAGAAGCAGTTGCTGAGAGCCAAGGAATTGATTTCGATAAGCCATGGAAGAAGCTTTCGGTCAAGACGCAGAAACTGCTCCTAGATGGAGGAATAAAAGGCCGAGTGGAAGTTCGGTACAAAAATAGATTTGGAAGAAATCGTGTTTACTCTGCACATTTTGAAGGCGTTATGCCATACCTGCGCAGAAGACACCGTGACGCAGAAACAGACAGTCAAAGAGACCAAATAGAAGGATACATGCGCCAAGTTCCTTGCCCGGAGTGTCTTGGTGCCCGATTGAACCCACTTTCTTTAGCTGTTCAAATAAATGAAAGAAACATCCATGACATTTGTTCTTTACCGATAGGAGAAGCAAACCGAATTCTCACAGAACTCGAACTCTCGGATAGAGACCTCATAGTCGCGGAGCCAATTCTAAAAGAAGTAAATAGTCGACTGGGATTCCTTAAAGACGTTGGGCTCGATTACCTATCACTATCACGATCAGCAGCTACTCTCGCTGGCGGTGAAGCGCAACGCATACGTCTTGCCTCTCAAATTGGAAGCGGGTTGGTAGGAGTTCTTTACGTTCTAGACGAACCATCAATTGGATTACATCAGAGGGACAACCAAAGACTTATCGAAACACTTCTAAGGTTACGTGATCTAGGAAACACCGTAGTGGTGGTAGAACATGACGAAGAAACAATTCGCGCAGCTGATTATGTTGTAGATATCGGGCCTGGGGCAGGCGAACACGGTGGGGCAGTTGTCTACGAAGGCAAAGTCGAAGGACTTTTGAAATCACGTAAGTCACTTACCGGCCAATACCTCTCAGGGAAAAAAGAAATTGCGATTCCCGAAGCGCGACGACAACCTAATGGATCATGCTTAACTGTTCGAGGAGCACGTGAGAACAATCTCAAAGAAATAGAAGTCGATTTCCCATTGGGATGCTTCATAGCGGTAACTGGTGTCTCTGGATCAGGCAAATCCACCTTAGTGAACGAAATACTCCACAAATCTCTAATGCAGACAGTTTATAAATCAAAAATTCCACCAGGTCTACACACCGCACTTGAAGGAGTGGAGGAAGTAGACAAGGTGATAAATATTGATCAAGCACCAATCGGTCGAACCCCAAGGTCAAACGCAGCGACATATACAAGTGTTTTTGACCATATTCGTAAACTCTTCGCACAAACAGAGGAATCAAGGATTCGCGGCTATCAGCCAGGCAGATTCAGCTTCAATGTAAAGGGAGGCCGATGCGAAGCTTGTTCAGGGGATGGAACGCTCAAAATTGAAATGCATTTTCTTCCCGATGTGTATGTTCCATGTGAAATATGCAAGGGAAAGCGCTACAACAGAGACACACTCGACATAGAGTTCAAAGGGCTAACAATCGCAGATGTGCTAAATCTTTCATGCGAAGAAGCGTTAACTTTCTTCAATAAACAACCAACTATTGTTCGACACATGCAGACCCTCGTTGACGTTGGACTCGGGTACATACGGCTTGGGCAACCTGCACCAACTCTCTCCGGAGGGGAAGCACAAAGAGTTAAGTTAGCCAGCGAATTGGCTAAAAGATCTACTGGTCACACCGTCTATATTTTGGATGAACCAACAACCGGCCTCCACTTTGAGGATGTGCGTAAATTACTAGGAGTGCTTAGCCGACTAGTTGATCAAGGAAACACGGTAATCGTAATAGAACACAACCTTGACGTTGTAAAAACAGCTGATTGGGTTATTGATTTGGGCCCTGAAGGTGGAGTAGGGGGAGGGGAAATTGTCGGAACTGGAACTCCAGAAGATCTAGTGAAGATGACAAAGAGTTATACCGGCAAGTTCTTACAAGGAATCCTCTCTTAACAATGATTAAGCGACCAGAGCCTGGCTCAATCCCAGAAGCCCCCGGCTCTTATCAATTTCTTGACAGCAATGGCCAAGTTCTCTATGTGGGTAAAGCAAAAAACCTTAGACATCGAATAAATAGTTACTTCGGCAAAAAACCGCATGCCTCTCCGCGTACAAGTCAGATGCTCAGCGAGGCTGAAGAAGTTGAATGGATCCAAGTCAAAAATGAGCTTGAATCTCTACTACTCGAATTCAACCTCATAAAAGAACACAGACCAAGATTTAATATTGACCTCAAAGACGACAAAAGCTATCCATACTTGTCCATTTCGTTAGACCAAGAATGGCCTCGCGCAGCAGTGGTTCGTGAACGACGACGGAAGGGCTCCAGATATTTCGGCCCCTACGTTCAAGTTGGAGCAATCCGTGACACATTAGACCTACTTATTCGTTCATTCCCGGTCCGTACATGCAGTGATTCAAAACTTCGAGAACATCAAAGAAGTGGGAAACCATGCTTACTTTTTCATATCGAGAAGTGTTGCGGCCCGTGTGTGGATGAAGTAACTAAAGACGAATACCGAGAGGTAGTTAACGACTTTATAAGAGTAGTTGGGGGAGACACTAAAGAAATAGAACAGCGGCTTAACTTACAAATGTCAGAAGCATCAGAGAGCCTTGAATATGAGACAGCGGCACGTTTTCGGGACCAACTAAAAAGCGTGCGGCAAGTCATGGCCAAACAGCAGATCGTTGGTAACGAAAATGAACAGTTCGACATCATTGTTTTTAGAGGAGACGAACTCCAAGTGGCGGTTCAAGTCTTTTATGTACGCCACGGAAAAGTGGTAGGACGTAAAGGGTCAATCATGGATCGGGTTGAAGAAACCACAACCGCTGAACTTTTAAACGAAATAATTTCCTCTCATTATCGAAACGAACTAACTTTTGGGATACCTCGAACGGTACTTGTGGAAGAAATTCCGGCAGAATCTGAACTTTTATCTGATTGGCTGAGTTCTGAACGAGACGGAAGGGTGCAATTTCGGGTACCAGAACGTGGGGGGAAGAAAGAACTCCTTAAGACTGTGTCGTTAAACGCTGAAGAAGAATTCGTCCGGCACCGAATGAAACGAGCTAGCGATCATAACAGCAGATCAAGGGCACTAAATGAACTTCAGATAGCCCTTGAATTACCAAATGCTCCATTACGAATTGAATGTTATGACATGAGCCATTTGCAAGGAACAGACTATGTCGGTTCTATGGTGGTGCTCGAAGATGGAATTCCGGTTCCGAGCGCCTATCGTCGCTTCAAAATCAAAGAGGTAGATGGTAATGACGATTATGCCGCTATGGAAGAAGTTCTGAGAAGGCGACTTAATTCACTCCTGCAAGAGGAAAGTATTCCTTTGGAAGAGCGGTCAACTAAGTTTGCTTATCCGCCTCAACTGTTGCTTGTTGATGGAGGGCGTGGACAACTGGGTGTGGCTCTTCGGGTGGTTAAAGAACTCGGCTTAGAAGGAAGAATTCCAGTAGCAGCGATTGCTAAACGCTTAGAAGAAATCTTTCTCCCTGGAGTAAAAGATCCAATTCTGCTTCCACGGACGTCAGAGGCGTTATATCTACTTCAAAGAATACGTGATGAATCTCACAGATTTGCTGTTGAGTATCATAGAAAATTGCGTTCAAAACGGATGACTGGATCCGTTTTAGATGGTGTTCCTGGCTTTGGAGTAGAGAGAAGAAAACGTCTAATCAAGGAGATGGGGGGAGTCAAAGCAATTCAGAATGCTTCGAAGGAAGAACTGAAGAATGTTTCTTGGCTGCCAAACGCAGTTGCTGAATCGTTGTACGAGAAAATCCACAAACCTACTAGCCGCCAGCTATAAGAGCTGTTGCCGTCAAGGCGCCCAAAAGACCAAAAACTTGAAGTCGTGTTAAGTGTTCTTTGAGGAACCACCTTGCCAAAATGACTGTGGTTGCAGGATAGAGAGAAGTCAGGACCGCAACTATGCTTAACATCCCTCGGTTAGTAGCCATCAAGAACGTCAAATTGGCAACAGTGTCTAACATTCCGGACCAGAAGATAAGAGGGAGCACTGGAGAGCTGACCGTAAATGTTCGCTTAGTGAATACTCCGATCAGTAAGAGGCAACACACGCTTACGAGGCGAGCGCTAACAAGAGGCCAGGGCTCAGAGGGTCCTGAAGTGCCGTCGATAACGATATAGAAGCTCGCAAAACAGAGGCCGGAAAGTAAAGATTCTGTTATTAGCCAAGGCGGTAAAGGTTCTCTTTCTTTAGTTTCAGATGACTCGCTTCTTACTCGCGAAATCAAGAAGATGCTCATTAAGCCGATGCAAATTCCGGTGATATGAACCGTGGAAAGGTTTTCTCCATAAGCAGTACCCCAGATCACCGGAATAACGGCGGAAGCTATTGAGGTAATAGGAGCTACCACGGTCATGGGTCCGCGTTGCAACGCATGGAAAATCAAAGCGATCCCAATAAGACCTGAGATTCCAGCAACAGCTCCTCGAAAGAAATCGCCTAGGAGGAACTCCTCTGCCATGAAAGGAGCAACAAGAAGAATGAAAACTAGCCCAATTGAGTGAGCGATGAGAATGACAGAAAAGATTGCCGTTCGTCTTGAAGCTAAACCTCCGAGAAAATCTCCGGCCCCAAATAATGCGGCACTAAGAATCCCAAGAAAAACGACCATGGGAGCATGTTAGAGACAGGGAACATAAAACACACTTACTCCGAAAAACGTGGCACGCTGTATCAATGTCTGAAGGGAAAGTTGAGAATACTTGGGAGCAGCACGCTGAATGGTGGCAAAAGGGTTTCACGAATGGGGCGGACGAAGAATACTCTGAACAGATCATTCCGTTAGCACGAGAACTTCTTTCTGGTTATGACAAGATTCTTGATATTGGAAGTGGGGAAGGGCAAATAAGTAGAACCCTTTGTGACTCTGGAGCAGATACGGCCATCGGGGTAGATCCCACCCATAATCAAATCGTCGAAGCTAGCAGGAGAGGCGGAGGAGCGCTTTATCTTAGAGGGCAGGCAGAGCATCTCCCTTTCCGCTCAGGGTCTTTTGACGCAGCTATCGCTTGCTTAGTTTTTGAGCACATAGAGGAAATGGATTTAGCGATAAAGGAAGTATCGAGGATTCTGAGACCTAAGGGCAAGTTTGTTTTTTTTCTCAACCACCCACTCGTGCAAACACCGGGAAGTGGATGGATAGATGATCAGATACTTGATCCTCCAGAACAGTACTGGCGAATAGGCCCTTATCTGACAGAGTCAATAGAGATGGAAGAAGTAGACAAAGGAGTCTTCCTTCCTTTTATCCATCGACCCCTAAGCCGATACGTAAATGCTTTGAGTGAAGCAGGTTTAAAAATCAATTTGATGCATGAGCCGCCACCACCTGAAGGTTTCTTACAGAAGGCCTCACAATTTGGCACTGCAGCTTTGATCCCCAGACTTTTACTAATTGAGACTGAACGCGTCGCTTCTTGAGCAAAATTAGGTCTAATATTTGGTTATGAGCAAAGTTCTTGTTGTAACTGGACTTTCAGGAGCTGGACGTTCGGAATTTGCGAAAGATTTAGAAGATCTGGGATGGTTCGTTATAGATCGTGTTCCCGCAGAACTAATAAGTAAGTTAGCTGATTTAGCGGGCGCACCAGAGACTCCTTGGGAGAGAATGGCCTTCACTCTGCGATTTGACTCCTATGAAGGGGAAACACTTCAAGCATTAGAGGACTTACGATCAAAACAAGAGCAACTCCAAGTAGTTTTCCTTGATTGCTCAACGGAGGTGCTTCTTCAACGATACGAAAACACAAGACGCCCGCATCCTTTCGGAAGCGAAAGAGGCTTAGAAGACGCAATCATCGCCGAAAGGGATGCTTTAGAACCAGTTAGAACCGAAGCAAACTTCGTCATAGATACTTCAGACCTAAATGTGCACGAATTAAGAAAGAAAGTCGAAGGTCTTTTTGGAGAGATTAACGATAGACCAATGCGAGTATCTATTACTTCGTTCGGGTTCAAACACGGAGCCCCTCGCGACGCATCAATGGTATTTGATTGCCGGTTCTTACCGAACCCTCATTGGGAAGAATCCTTACGTCCTCTCACCGGGTTAGACAATGAAGTTCGTGACTATGTTCTAAAACAACCAACGACTGAACCCTTCTTGAAGCAATTACAAGAAATGCTAGATCTCCTTCTTCCGATCTATGCGGCAGGCGGCCATTCCTTCTTCTCGCTAGCCTTTGGTTGCACTGGTGGAAAGCATCGTTCAGTAGCGGTAGCTGAGATGGTTCGCGAATATTTAGTCGGATTAGGATTTGACCCACTCATCACCCACAGAGACATCACACAGTGATACACATTTAGTGTGACAAATATCTCCACTTTGATAGGTGTTTATCCTCTCTTAAGCGGATATCAAGAAAACAACAAATACTGACGACAAAGAAGTCGCAGGAGGAATTAAATTCATGACTGTTCGAGTAGGAATAAATGGCTTTGGCCGGATCGGAAGAAACTTTTTTAGAGCGGCAAAAAAAAGCGGGGCTAACTTTGAGTTTGTTGCAATAAATGATTTAGGTTCCATAGACACAATGGCGTTCTTATTAGGGAACGACTCAGTTCACGGACCTTTTGACGGAAAAATCAGAGCGACCAAAGACAGCATCGTTATTGACGGACATAAAATAAGAGTCCTTTCAGAAAGAAATCCTGGAGACTTACCATGGGGAGATCTTGGAGTTGATGTCGTCATTGAATCAACTGGATTTTTCACCGACCGAGACAAAGCGGCGCTGCACCTTGATGGAGGAGCCAAGAAGGTCATAATTTCTGCGCCCTCAGGAGACTGTGATGCCACTTTCGTTGTGGGAGTAAATGACGATGATTACGACCCAGCTAAGCACCATGTGATATCAAATGCCTCATGTACCACAAATTGTTTTGTTCCAATGATCAAAGTGCTGGACGACAATTTTGGAGTTGAACAAGGATTTATGACCACCACTCACGCGTACACCGGTGATCAGAGTCTTGTCGATGGACCACATAGCGATTTGCGTAGAGCCAGAGCAGCAGCAGTGAACATTGTTCCAACATCAACAGGTGCTGCACGTGCAACTTCTCTTGTGATGCCCAAGATGAAAGGAAAATTAGACGGTATTTCTTTACGGGTGCCGATACCTGATGGTTCAATAACTGACTTTGTTGGCACACTAAAGAAAGCTGCAACAATAGAGCAAATAAATGCCGCATATGCAGAAGCTGCTCGTAAGGGCCCACTATCAAAAGTTCTTGACTACAGCGAAGATCCGTTGGTATCAGCGGACATAGTTGGCCGTCCCGCTTCTTGCACGATTGATGCCGGGTTAACAATGGCTACCGGAAAAATGGTGAAAGTTTGCGGCTGGTATGACAATGAGATGGGTTATTCAACACGAATGGTTGACCTGACAAAGATTGTTGGCACTCGACGCTCAAAGAAAAAATAAACAGCGGTAAACAAGCATTATGAATGTCCCAACGCTGGAAGATTTACCAAATTTGAACGGCAAACGGGTACTGGTTCGGTGTGATTTCAACGTTCCCTTAGAAAACGGGGTGATTACTGATGATTTACGAATACGAGCAGCTTTACCCACTCTTCGCCACTTAGTTAACGAAGGCGCTTTAGTTACCACGTGCTCTCATCTTGGTCGACCAAAAGGAGAGCCTGATCCCCAGTTTTCGTTAACTCCAGTAAGAGAACGATTGCAGGAGTTAATTCCGGAAGTTCAGTTAATGGAAAATCTTCGATTTAACGCGGGAGAGACGGATAATTCTCCGGCTTTCGTAGAAGAACTCATTGAAGGTCAAGATTTTTTCGTCAACGATGCGTTTGGCGCCTCTCACCGTGCGCACGCTTCAATTGTCGGTCCACCAAAGTTTCTGAGATCTGCTGCGGGGCGACTACTGGAGCAAGAAGTTGAAGTGCTGAACACACTAAGAGAAAAGCCCAAACGCCCTTTTGTCGGGATAATGGGCGGATCGAAGGTAAGTGACAAACTCGGAGTTATCGAGGCGTTACTGGAAGTTGTTGATGAGCTAATTGTCGGTGGTGGAATGTGCTTTACCTTCCTCGCCGCACAAGGCAAGCCTGTGGGTTCGTCGTTACTTGAAGAAAACATGATTGATAAATGCAGAGAATTGTTAGCCACTCATGATTCGATAAAGCTCCCTTTAGATATCACTGCGCTAAGTTCAGACGGAGTTATCGGAGATCCTCTCTCCGGCGGAGAAGTACGACAAATGGGTACGTCGATTCCGGATGGTTGGATGGGTTTAGATATAGGGCCAGGTTCAGCTGTTGAATTTTGTGATGTTATTGCAGAAGCAAGAACTGTTTTGTGGAATGGCCCGATGGGCGTTTTTGAAGATGAACGTTTCGCAGCAGGAACTCGAACGATAGCCGAAGCGGTAAAGGACTGCCGAGGGTTTACGGTCGTTGGTGGGGGCGATAGCGCCGCGGCTGCTCAACTATTTGGTGTCGCCGATGAAATGAGCCATGTATCAACCGGTGGAGGGGCTACTTTAGAGTTGATTGAAAACGGTGATCTTCCTGGGTTAGCAGCACTCAGAGATAGCGTTGAAAGTTAAGAAAGGGAGTTGCTAATGGAAAGAAAACCGTTGATAAGCGGCAACTGGAAAATGCATCACAACCATTTCGAGGCCATCCAAATGGTGCAAAAACTTTCCTATATTTTGAATCCGCAAGATTATGAGAAGGTCGATGTTTCTGTTCATCCGCCTTTTACGGACCTGAGATCAATTCAAACAGTTATTGAATCTGATCAAATGTCCATAAAGCTTGGAGCGCAGAACTGTCATTGGGAAGAAAAAGGGGCGTTCACTGGAGAAGTTTCAACAGCGATGCTTGAAAAATTGAATGTCTCATTCGTCATAGTTGGGCATTCGGAACGGCGCGAACTTTTCGGAGAAACTGATGCGGAAGTCAATAAGAAAGTTAAGGCGGTCTTGAAGTCAGGAATGACGCCAATTATGTGTTGTGGAGAAACGGCGGAAGAGAGAGAAGCGCAGAAAACTGAAGAAAAAGTTAAAACACAAATTGAATCTGGCTTATCTGGTTTAAAAGGCGAAGTCGTTGGAGAGATTGTTGTCGCCTATGAGCCTATTTGGGCTATTGGGACAGGGTTAACAGCTACGCCAGAAGATGCTCAATCTGTTTGCGGTTTGATTCGTGAAACGATTAAAGCGAAATGGGGGCAAGCTTCCGAGAGTGTTCGTATTCAATACGGGGGATCAGTTAAGTCAGGTAATTGCCCTGATTTGATGCGTCAACCAGATATAGACGGGGCGTTAGTTGGAGGGGCTTCTCTTGATCCTGATGAATTTGCTCGCATCGTCAATTATCGTTTAGTCGGTTGAACTTAAATCGGCGATAACCTGATTAACACTATGTTCGTATTAACAGCAATCATTCAAGCCGTTTCAGGGTTAGCTTTAATATTTCTGGTTCTATTACATAGCGGAAAAGGCGGCGGTCTTTCTGACATGTTTGGAGGGGGAGTAGGAGCGCAAACTGCTGGATCAACGGTAGTTGAACAGAATCTTGACCGGATAACTATTGTCACGGCAATGATTTTTGTGTTTACAACCGTGGGGCTTTCTCTACAGTTTTAAGTCTTTAAGTAGAGCGATTAGCACACAAAGTCACGTCGGAGTGGCGGAATTGGCAGACGCGCAAGGTTAAGGACCTTGTGCCCGATTAGGGCGTGGGGGTTCAAGTCCCCCCTCCGACACGAACAGGCGTTCAATCTTCCTGCATTCTTGGGCAGGGTTACCTCTATGGTCAGTTCGGCCGACTCGGCGACATGGCTCCGTCAATTACGAAGTGGGTGGGGTCGTTGACATGTTTGGAGTTACAAGACGATGACGTAGTACTTACGGAGAGTCTCGGTGATTTCCCAGGTCAACCGTGTGCCCTTCTCGATGAAGAAGGTGTCGCCTGCGGTGAACGTCGCCGAGCGATCAGCATCGTTGTCGGTGATAGTCACGGAACCCGCCAACACCGTCATGACCTCGTGCACCGGATACGAGTCGATCTCAAGGATTGATGGAGCGCACTCCCAGACGCCGGTGAGCAGTTGCTCATCGGCGGTTGCGAAGTACACGTGGTCTCGTTCGGTATGGTCGTCAGTTGTGAAGGCTGTCGGGGGTGTTTCATCCGAGGATTGCCACGTGTCGGGCTCGGGCTCGAATCTTGTGATGCCGGTCATGGTTTCTTTCTCCTTGAGTGTTAGATAGTGAGGTCGGCGGGATGGCCGAGGATCCGTCGGGCTTCGCGGATGCCGGAGCCCATGGCTCCCTGGACGAAGCCGGCGTAACGCCGATAGGTCGCTTCGCCGGCAAAGAGTACTCGGCCAGCGAGCGGTTCGGCCAGTTGTTCGTAGTCGTCGACAGTGACGCCGACCGTGGGGGTTGAGTAGCTGCAGCGAGAGAACGGATCGGTACCCCACTGCGTGACGTGGACAGCGCTGGGTGCCAGGTAGTCGCCGGGGAAGATCTCCTGCAAGACCTCGCAGCCCCGATCGATGAATCGTTGTGGAGTATCGGCTATCTGATCGACCTGGTCGCCGGTCAGGAAGGCCACAAGCATCGGGCAGCCCGCGGAATCGGTGGTGTCGACGAAGGCCGGGAACTCCCCGAGTGTCTCCGAGATGTAGAGCACGGACCTCGGTGACTCGGGTTTGCGACGCCAGAACGGTTCATCGAAGGTGAAGATCAACTTCTCGACCACACCGACACCAACCGCTTCGATCGCCCGTTGCTTCGGGGTTGGGAGCGGTGGGTTGAATTCGATCGTCCCCGCCTGCAGTACGCCGATGGGTGCGGTGACAATGACGTGAGACCCTTGGTGTGTTCCATCCGCTGTGTCGATCGTGACACCATCGTCCTCGTAGCGAATTGCCTTCACGAGCGTGCCGAGCCGGATATCGAGCCCGCCGGCGAGCCGTGTGGTGAGTTGTTGGTAGCCGCCGTGGATCACGTAGTCGGCACCGCCGTCGCTGTCGCCGGGGTTCAGCGTCAGGGCGTTGGGGGAGAGGTATTCTGCCTCTTTTGCAGCGACCATGTCGAAGACCGTGCGGACCAGAGCTCGGTAGTAGCGGCGGTTCGTCGCTCCCCGGACCTTCGAGATCTCGCCGTCGAGCCGCTCGGCCAAGGTTGCCTCTGGGTGCTCAGCGTGGATGCTCTCGCTGCCGTAGCGGCGGGTGAGCATCGCCACCCGACCGAGCGCAAAGAGGATGCGGGCTGATGAGACTCGGCGTCCCGATCGTTGGTCGTGGGCCACGAGATGGCGGGGATCGAGGAGATCGTCTCGCTCGACATCGAGTCCTGCCTCGATCGCAAGGTGGTATACAGCATTGGCTGGTACCCCGTGGATCCAGTTGCCCCCTTCGTCAGCAATACCGTCACCTACTTCGATGGTGTTGAGTCGACCGCCGATGCGATCGCGGCCTTCGAGGACGACGACCTTTCGTCCGGCGTGGTGTAGCACGCGTGCAGCCGATAGGCCCGCCGCGCCGGCGCCGATCACGATCACTGTGCCTGGGGCGTCGACTGCCGCCCCGCCGGTAGGCATACCGTCAAACAACGGCTGTCGGTTGGTGTTTTTTCGTCCGAGCATTGGCTACCTCTTTTCGGTCGGTGTCGTGATGGCGTCGTATGAAAACTTTAGCCTGTCATGTGAAATATTGACGGTCCGTGACTTTGCAGTAGCCATTTCAAGTGATGATGAGTCGTGGATCAGGCCCCACTAAATTCAGGAGATTACTGCGCTAAGGTGGTGGCATGACATACGCCGAAAACCGACGAATTATTGACGTTGATAGTCATTTGTTCGAACTTGATGACTTTCTTCATTCTGTCGCCACAGAAGAAGAGATGGCTTTTATTAAACCGATGAACTCGCAAAACGAGCTACCGGTTTCTTTGGAAGCGATTGAGCGTGGTCGAGAGCATCTTGATCGCCGAAACGCTGACCCAGAATTAATGTCAAAATTTGAATCAGGCATGTTTGATATAAGTCGTAGTCCTTGGTCACGGCTTGGAGCCTTTGACCCTTCTGAAAGATCACACACGCTAGACGTTCTTGGTTTCGAAAAACAGATTGTTCTAGGTACGTTCGCTTTTCATCAAATTGCCCACGAGAACGATAAGAAAGCACTTGAAATTGGGGCAAGAGTCTATAACCGAGCAATGGGAAGATTCTGTGCTCATGACTCTCGACTGCTTGCTGGTGGATACGTCCCACTTTCACTTGGACCTGAAACAGCCGGGACCCTTTTAGACGAAGCTTTTAATGACGGTTGCTACACGGTGATGATAGACACAAACGAAGCTAATCCAGAAGCAATATCGTTTACGCATCCTGACTTTGATCCAGTTTGGGCTCGTTTTGCTGACCAAGACGTGCCAGTGATACTGCATATTGCAGTAAATGGTCATTATGACCCTGTTTCTCCAAGTTTTAAGAACAACGGACGAGTATCTGTTGCTTTAGGTGGTGATGCACCTGACACTAATTTAGGTCTCGTAGCCATGAATAATTCCGTTGAATTATTTTTATCTGCAATGATTTTCGATGAAGTATTTGAACGTCACGACAAATTAAGGTGCCTGTCGTTAGAGCACGGAGCATCTTGGGTTCCGGGCTGGCTTCATAAGCTCGACTTCGTTGAACGATCCTCTCGTCATACTGCACCACGAAATCGTCGAGCTTCAGAAGTTGCTCGCGAACGTGTCCGGTTTGCTCCGTTTGCTGGAGAACCAGTCGGTTGGCTTATTGAGCAACTTGGGCCAGAGATGCTTTGTTTCGCGTCTGATTATCCGCATCCAGAAGGGTCAAGCGATCCGATTCGAAAGTTTGAATCAACGATGGACGGTGTCGACCCAACAGCGGTAGAAGCATTCTATGCCGGAAACGTCGATCGTTTTCTCGGCAACACGCCGGTGACTGTTTAACAATATTTTCATTAAAAGTTGTTTGTCACATTGACCCACTTAGTGCTCGAATAACTCGTATCGTTAAGAAGTGCCTAGTAAATCCAACCTCAGAAACATCGCTGTAATCGCGCACGTTGACCACGGCAAAACAACCCTTATTGACGCCCTTCTAAAAACTTCAGGAGTTTTCCGTTCAAATGAAGAGGTAGCAGATCGTGTAATGGACTCCATGGACTTAGAGCGAGAAAAGGGAATAACTATCCTCGCTAAAAATACTGCTATTAAATATGGAGATGTCAAGATAAACATTGTTGATACTCCAGGGCACGCAGATTTCGGCGGAGAGGTCGAAAGAGCTTTGACAATGGTCGATGGAGTTCTTCTCTTAGTGGATGCAGCTGAAGGACCGAGACCGCAGACACGTTTTGTGTTGCGTAAAGCGTTACAAGCAAATCTGTCAATTGTTTTAGTAATCAACAAGATAGATCGGCCGGATGCGCGAATTAAAGAAGTAATCGATGAGGTTTATGAGTTGTTCCTTGATTTAGATGCGTCTGAAGATCAGATAAATTTCCCAATAATCTATACAGACGCTAGAGCT
>QCKS01000024.1 GCA_003215175.1 Acidimicrobiales bacterium AG-410-I20 | reverse complement strand
ACCTCCATTCAAGGGTACGCGGAAGCGATAATTGACGGTGCTACTAACGACCCTAAGCATGCTGGTGAAGTCATCCTTGCCGAATCCCGACGACTAGATCGTCTAGTTAGTGACTTGCTTGAACTTGCTCGACTTGATGCTCGACATTTCAAACTTCTGATTCGCAGAATAGATCTTTCAGATGCTGCTAAGAAATCAGCTGAAGGACTACGAATTTCGGCTTCAAATTTAGGGATAGATTTAGTCGTATCTTCGTCTTCCCACCCGCTGCACATAGATGGCGATATAGACAGAGTTGGGCAAGTTATTGGAAACCTTCTTGAGAATGCCATTCGGTATGCAGATTCAAAGGTTGTTCTAGCCGTAAGAGAATCTGAATCGCTAGTTGAACTATCTGTCGCTGATGACGGGCCAGGAATTGAAAAAGAAGATTTACCACATGTATTTGAGAGATTATATGTGTCCCGCCACCAACCAGAAGAACGTGAATCCGGCTCGGGACTAGGATTAGCTATCGTTAAAGAACTTGTAACTGCTATGAAAGGTGGAGTAGAAATTATTTCTACTCCTGGCTCCGGAACGACCATCAAAGTCACTTTTCCTAAGAAATAGAGTTTAAATTTCTCTTACTTCTATATCAAAACCCTTATAATTTATTCGGTTAATTTCTTTATTCGATCGATGCCGATAACCCAGTGCACAGAACCCGCTTTCAGTCTTAGTCGAACTCGTGATTTCAATAACTTCACTGCCTTCGTGAGAGAGGGCTATCCCGGGGGCGGGAGGGTCACCTCCACCGTCAAGTATCACTAGATGCTTTGGAGGGCCAGCGTTTCTACTATCTACTCTTGCTACTAGTTCTTGCCCTGTATAACACCCCTTAGTGAAAGAAACGGATCTATCAATTTGTCCTGTTGCAGCAGGAATAGTTTTATCCGTAATTTCAGTACCCATCGCTGGGATGCCTGCAATTACTCTGAATTGATCCCATGCTTCCTTTGGCTGAATTTCTACTATTTCTAATTTTTCGGAAGATATGTAGTCAAGGGCTTTCAAATTTGGCCAATCCATCAACAAAGGAACCAAATTCTTGAGTTCTTTAGGCGTTTCACTTTCTGGCCCCAGATATGTCACCATGCTCATTGGTGATACCTCTAGCGTGCACTTAGTTCTTATTAGAAATCGTGATAGGCGGTCCTTTACTAGTTCAGCAAAACCGGAATCCATATCAAGGAGAAACTCTTCTTTCCCTAAACACGTTATCCTCAGCCAGGCAACGACTTTTCCAGAGGGCTCTAAAAGAAAAGACCATTTTGAAGAGCTAGGTTCAACGCTCTCCACATCTTGACTTAGTTGCCCCTGTAAGAAAGATAGGGCATCAGGCCCAAGAACCTTTATGAAGTCACGGCTTCGCTCTATAACCAGATTTTTATTCATTGTTTCTTTTTCGAGATGCTGTCATTTTGCGAGCTGCTGGTACTGCGACTAGAAGTGCTTTCGCTTTATTCTGACATTCGAGATACTCGAGCTTTGGATCACTATCTGCAACTATTCCCGCTCCCGCTTGCACTGATGCTTTACCGTCTTTGATAAGCATTGTGCGTATTGTTATGGCGGTGTCTATATTGCCGGAAAAATCAAAGTAACCAACTACACCCGCATAAGGGCCCCTTTTTACTGGTTCAAGTTCATCAATTATTTCCATAGCTCTTACTTTTGGCGCACCAGAAACTGTTCCAGCAGGCAGTGTTGCCTTAAGTACATCTATCGGAGTAACACCTTCAGCAAGATCTCCTACTACTTGACTTGTGAGATGCATGACATGACTGTAACGCTCTAGTGTCATTAACTCTTCGACTGTTTCAGTTCCGAATTGAACTACCCTCCCGAGATCATTTCTAGCTAAGTCAACAAGCATGATGTGCTCTGCGCGCTCTTTAGGATCTTCAAGGAGCTCACTTGCCATTCTCCTGTCTTCACTTTCAGATCTTCCACGCCAGCGGGTTCCTGCTATTGGTCGTGAAATTACTTGATTGTCTAAGAGTTGAACCATTGGTTCTGGTGAGGCTCCGACCACTGTCATTTCTTCATAGCGAAGGAAATACATGTAGGGACTTGGGTTAATCTGACGTAATACCCGGTAAACATCAAATGGTTCTGCCTCTAATTCAAAATCAAATCTTTGCGATAAAACGACCTGGAAAATATCGCCGTTCAGTATGTATTCGCGGGCCGTTTCAACAGCCGAAGTAAATAGTTCCTCTTGCATAGTTGAAGTTACTTCAGGAGTGTCATCTTCTTTCGAAGGTGGTTCCATAAGGGGTTCATCAAGTGGTCGGGCACCATCACTTGCTAATACTTCTAATCGGTTCAAAGCGTCGTCATAAGCCTCATCTATCTGACTTTCTTCCGCTCCAGAGGGCAGGAGGACATTGACTAGTAGAAAAGCTCGTTGTCGCCAGTGATCAATTGCTACTAATTCACCGATAACGGACATCACTGCATCTGGGAAACCTCGATCATCTTTTGGGATATTCGGAAGTTCCTCAATTTCTCTTACAGTGTCGTAACCCAGATATCCGATTAACCCACCGTGAAGAGGTGGCAGTCCTTCTATTTCAGGTGATTGGTATCGCTCAAGAAGATCTTCGAGAGCGGAAAGCATTCCATTGTTCGTATCTATTTGGTGAGGCAGTTCCCCTTCGATCTCTATTGCGCCTTCTTTGGACGTCACCGTGAGTAATGGATTCCGTCCGATGAATGACCAGCGGCCCCAAGATTCTCCTCGATCAACGCTTTCTAGCAAAAACCCTTCTCCCTCTTTCACACATCTAGCGAAAAGTGAAACCGGGGTAGTTAAATCTGCTAAAAGTTCTTGCCAAACAGGTATGACGCTATGGGTACTAGCGAGATTCTGAAATGATTGACGGTCGGGATAAGCCACTTCTTAATCATCGCCTTTGTCAAACGGACTAAAGAAACATGAGTATTCGCCGGTATGGCAAGCCCCGTTACCTTCCTGGTCAACTTTGAACAAAAGGGTGTCTCCATCACAATCATAAAAACCTTCACGGATGTATTGACGGTCGCCTGAAGTTTCCCCCTTGCACCAGTACTCTTTCCGGCTTCTGCTCCAAAACCAAGTGCGGCCAGTTGCTAAAGAACGCTCAAGTGACTCTTTATTCATCCACGCCATCATGAGAACTTGGCCTGTTCCTTTTTCCTGAATTATCGCGGGAACAAGACCATCATTGTTGTAAGTAATTTTTTCAGCTACTTCATCGCTCAAAATAAATGAAGTATGAGGAATTGATGTTTTATCTGTTTCTGACATACCTTCAGTTTAGAGCAAATGAGACATTCGCCATAAAGCATTTAATTTAAAGGTAAAGACCCGTGCTTCCCTCTTCGAGTCGTTGAGAAGCCACCGCGTGGATGTCTCTCTCGCGAAGAATGATGTATTCAGACCCTCTGACCTCTACCTCATAACGATCTTCAGGATTGAATAAGACTTGATCTCCGACTTCCATTGCGCGAACGTTCGGTCCAGCTGCAACGACCTCAGCCCATGCTAAGCGTTTCCCTAACTGTGCTGTAGCAGGGATAAGTATCCCTCCTGATGATCGTCGCTCCCCTTCCCCATCATCTAAATTGACCAAAATACGATCGTTGAGCATCTTGATAGGTAGGCCTTCTTCGGAAGGACCTGGAAGATTATAAATTTCAGACTCACTCACGGTATGAACGGTAGCGGACTAAATCATTGATGAGACCGTAAATAGAACTAACTACACATCTGCTTGAAATTATGAATTCAAGGAGTGGGTCGTATTGAAATTCCAGCTTTCTTCAAGTGATGTTTCGCTTCTGATATCGAGTGCTCTCCAAAGTGGAAAATTGATGCCGCTAAGACAGCATCTGCACCACCTTCTAAGACTCCTTCAACAAGATGCTGAAGATTTCCTACTCCTCCGCTTGCTATCAAGGGTACCGCACACTCTTGCCCTATTTCTTTGAGCATTTCTATATCAAACCCATCTAGGGTCCCGTCTCGATCCATAGAAGTTTGAAGGATTTCACCGGCACCGAGTCCTTCCACTTCTTGCACCCACTCTGTCGCATCAAGACCAGTAGCATTTCTCCCACCATGACTAAAGATTTCAAATTTTCTTGGATCAGCCTTAGTTCGTTTAGCATCAACAGCCACAACTACGCATTGCCGTCCAAATTCTTCAGCTAATTCTCTTACTAACTGAGGTCGTTCAATCGCTGCTGTGTTCACTGAGACTTTATCTGCTCCGGCACGGAGTATTCTTCGTGCATCTTCAAGATTTCTTATCCCTCCGCCCACAGTAAATGGGATAAATACTTGCTCTGCAGTACGACGAACAACGTCAATCATTGTTTCTTGCGCTTGTGGCGAAGCAGCAATATCTAGAAATACCAATTCATCTGCACCCTCGCTGTCATAAAACGAAGCCAGTTGAACCGGGTCGCCAGCATCACGTAACTCAAGAAAATTTATTCCTTTCACAACGCGTCCGTTATCTACATCTAAGCAAGGGATAACTCTTACCGTCTTCATTAGAGTTTCTCCAGTTTTAAGGCCTCGAGTAGTTCAATCTTTCTTTCATAAATCGCTTTTCCCATGATTACACCTGACAAAGTTTTTCCGGAGCGCTCAAGGCTCTTCAAATCCATAATGTCAGCAAGCGATCCGACTCCTCCTGATGCCAAAATATCAACCTTGCTTTCCTGTAAAGCCTCAGCCAATATTCTTAAATCTGGCCCTTCCATAGTTCCATCTTGTTCGATTTGAGTAATGATGAGAGCATCCACCTCGGCTTCCGAGTAACTTCTGATTCCTTCCACTAAAGAGACGCCAGTTTTTTTTATCCATCCGTGTATAGCGATTTCATTACCTGCCACATCTAAACCAACAGCAACACGTCCGAATTTAGAAGACTCATGAACAATTTCTGGATTTTCTATTGCTGCTGTTCCGATAACTACCCGCTCCACACCAATATCAAACAACTGTCTTGCATCTTCCACATTGCGAATCCCCCCTCCGACCTGAATTGGGATATCCAAAGCATTTGCTATCTCTTCAATTACCGGACGATTAATTGGATCACCTGATCGAGCTGCGTCTAAATCAACTACATGGATCCAAGAGGCGCCCGACTCTTTGAAAGATACTGCTTGACTAAGAGGTGTTGAGCCGTAGACCGTTTCCTTTGAATAGTCTCCTTGCAAGAGCCGAACACAATTTCCGTCTCGTAGATCTATGGCTGGGAATATTTTGAAACTCATGTTTATCTTCCTGCCAAACGTAAAAAGTTTCTCAATACCTGTAAACCAGTCTCACCAGATTTTTCTGGGTGAAACTGTGTTGCCCATAAATTCTTTTGTGCTACTGCTGCACATATCTCTTCACCGTATGTACAAGTAGCCACTGTATAAAGCCCAATCGGGGCAGCGTAACTATGTACGAAGTAAACCCATGAATCTTCAGAAAGCTGACGAAACATCGCATGATCTTTGGAATCAAGTGAATTCCATTGCATCTGTGGCAATTTCTCTGCGTTAGATAAGAGACTGACATTTCCATCAAAAATTCCTAATCCATTCAGTCCAGGAGTCTCTTCACTCCCAGAAAAAAGCATTTGCAAACCAACGCAAATCCCTAAAAATGGGCGTCCACCTTTAGAGGCTTCGAGCGCTGCCGACTTAGTGATTTCTTTCAGTCCACAATCTTCTAGCGCAGTTACACACCGCCCAAAAGAACCAACGCCAGGTAGCACGATCGCATCAGCGCTAAGAATAAGGTCTTCTTGATTGGTCAAAAAGGCTTTCGCTCCTAGATGTTCCAATGCTTTCTGAGCGGAACGGAGGTTTCCTATTCCATAATCTAAGACTGCAATTACTGGGGCACTGGTCACAAGGTCCCTTTTGTTGAAGGAAGTGTTGAACTTTCTACTTTTATAGCGTCGTGCAAGCATCGCGCTACAGCTTTGAATCCTGCTTCCACTATGTGATGAGTGTTCTTGCCTCGGACTAACGAAATGTGAAGTGTTATTTTCGCCGTGGTGGCAAATGCTCTCCAAAATTCTTCAACTAACTGTGGATCAAAGGGAGGTTCTCCTAGAATCTTTTCTCCCGGGAAATCTATTTCATAATGAAGGAATGGTCTTCCTGAGAGGTCCAAAGAAACTTCAACTAGCGCTTCATCTAGAGGAACAGACATAGACGAGAATCGTCGAACTCCTTTTTTGTCTCCAAGTGCCTGCTGGAGCGCTTCTCCGAGAGTTAATCCAACATCTTCTACTGTGTGGTGGGCATCTATCGCAAGATCCCCCTCGCATTTGACCTCTAATCCAATGCCGCCATGTCGCCCAAGTTGATCCAACATGTGATCAAAGAAAGGTATTCCAGTATCAATACTTACCGGCCCACCATCAAGCACAATTCCGACCTCTACTGATGTCTCAGCTGTTGATCTTTCTAACTTCGCTTCTCTAGTTTCACTCATCTCAGAATCTCCTCAAGGGCTTCTATGAATACATTGTTTTCAGTTTCAGTGCCTACGGTTACCCGAAGACAACCTTCAAGACCTTCTATCTTTGAAAAATCTCTAATAAGTACAGATTTCGAAACAAGCTCTTCCCAAACTTCTGTTGCGTTCATGTTTGTGGGCCTAAACAGAATAAAATTTGTTTCAGAAGGCCAAGCTTCAACTGCAAGATTCTTGAGTGCTTCGCTTATTCGATCTCTTTCCCTAATTATATCGTCAGCTTGGTTTTCCACTGAAGCTAAATTCTTCATCGCATTTACTGCAACAGATTGAGTAATTGCTCCAAGGTGGTAAGGCAAAGAAATATTCTCTATTTCTTTAATGCACCAAGACGGCCCAAGTAAATAGCCCAGACGTAAACCGGCAAGGCCCCATGCTTTTGAGAACGTTTTGCTTATGACCAGTGGTCGTTTCTCTGAAATCAAAGAAACAAAACTAGAATTTGCGAACTCCCCATAAGCTTCGTCAATGAAAAGGATTCCGCTATAAGTTTCGAGTAGTTTTAATATTCTTTCAGGTAATTCTTCTGAGTCAGAAGCGCCCGTTGGATTATTTGGTGAGCAGAGAAATATGAGAGCAGGTTTTTCTTTCTCTATCTGTTCGCAAACAAAATCAGTATCCAAACTGAAATCTTTTTCACGTTTTAAATCAATGACTGAAGTTCCAGTAATTGCGGCAATTTTTGAATGCATCACATAAGTCGGGCTGAAAATCATCACTGATCGATTGGGCCCACCATAAGTTAAGAGAAAGGTCTGTATGACTTCATTTGAACCGTTAGCAGCGAAAACCTGATTTGCAGATAATTCATACTGTGAGGCAATGGCTTCACGAAGAGTTCTTGCTTCTCGATCGGGATACCTATTTAGCTCTAGTTGTTCAATGACAGATGCTCCAACTAGCGGTGGAAGCGGTGACTCGTTAGCGTTTAGCCGCACATTGGCATCAATTTGAGGGGAAAGGTAACGACCCGCGCTCGATAGCCCGTCACGTGGTTTCAGGAAATCATTCACTTTGTTTTTCTCTAATTTTCTCTAGTCGTAGACGTATTGACTCTGAATGTGCTTCCAAACCTTCAGTAGATGAAAGTACGACTACATGCTCCCCAACTTTTTCAATTGTTTCTTCTGAAGCTGTAATCACATGAACATCCTTTACGAAATCTGTGATACCTAAAGCTCCTGCGAAACGAGCTGTTCCTGCGGTAGGTAAAACATGACTTGGTCCTGCAATGTAATCACCCAAAGTAGCTGGTGACCATTGACCGCAAAAGACAGCTCCTGCATTACGTATTTTGTCCGCCATAGATTCCGACTCCTCAGTCATGAGTTGTAAATGCTCCGGGGCAACAGTTTCTGCGACAACTAACGCTTGGTCAGGCCCTTCGACTAAAACACAGTAACCAGAAGTAGATAATGTGGATTTTATTTCTTTCTTTCGGCTAGACGACGCAAGTATCTTTTCTATCTCTGATTGAACCCTTACAATCAACTCTTCTTCCCAAGTAATTAGCCAAGACAACCCATTAGGTCCGTGTTCTGCTTGAACTACTAAATCCATGGCCACTAAATCTGGTTCAGCTGTCTCATCGGCCACAACAACAACTTCAGACGGGCCAGCAAAGGAGGCGGGCACTCTGACTTTGCTAGCTACTTCTTGCTTTGCCAGCGATACATAAATGTTTCCCGGGCCAACAATCACATCAACCGGATCTATTTCTTCTGTTCCATATGCAAGGGCCGCTATCGCCTGAGCGCCCCCTATTGGATGTATTTTATCTACGTCTGAAATCGCTGCAGCGGCCAATACTGACTTGGGGATTTCTCCTTTTTCATCTGGAGGAACAGCGACAACAATTTGATCAACCCCCGCCATTTTCGCTGGAATAGCAGTCATTATTACTGTTGATGGGTAGGCGGCACGCCCACCTGGCACGTAGCAGCCCACTCGAGCCACCGGCACAGTACGAGACTTTATTGTCATCCCATCTTGACTAATTTCAAAATCTTTATGGCCTTGTTTCGAATAATACGCCTGAACATTCTCCGCGGATTTCTCTAATGCTGACTTCAAGGACGAAGGAATCTCCTCCAAAGCTTTTTTCATTTCATTTCGCCCTATCGAAAGAGACTCAAGCCGGCAACCATCAAAACGCTCTGTAATCTCATGAAGCGCTTCATCGCCCCCCTCTCTAACTTCTCTAATAATTTCCCTTACATCCGTTAATGCAGTTTCAACACGACTATCTAAAAGTGGACGCGGCAATGCCAACTGTGTCTCTTTTTCATCTTTTCCGCGAAGATCCAGTTCTTTAAGCACCTTTTAACGCTAGCGGACTTTGAACCGAAGGACCGAACGAATATAAAATTCGCGTCAGAGTAAATGAACCTTACTTATCTGCCAGACTGGAGTTATGAATTCTCAAATGGATATTTTTGCTGAATTATCGTCAATATCAAGCCAAATAGACGACTTAATACTACGAATTGAAAAAGTGATAGAAACTGACTCTTCTGATCGTACAGACGAGAGTTCTGGATTTCTTGAAGCTGAACGCCATCTCGGTTCAGCGCGACGTGAACTAAATCGCATATTGAGAAACAGGTGACTAACTAAAGATTAGAAGAAGGACAGAAATCATTTAGCGTGCATTCTTCACAGCGTGGCTTTCGACTCGGGCAAACTCTACGCCCATGTAAAATGAGCCTCAGACTGAAAGAGCCCCTCTCATCTGCTGGAATCATTGGATTTAAAGCCATTTCAATTTTTACAGGGTCAGTCTCTTCAGTTAACTCAAGTCTGCGCGCAAGTCGCCCAACATGAGTATCAACAGGGAGTCCGGGTAAGCCAAGGTCTACGCTGCGTACCACATTCGCCGTTTTCCTCCCCACTCCTGGAAGTGATGTAAGGTCTTCCATATTTCCTGGAACTTCGCTGTCATACACTTCGACCAATCGTTGTGCCATGCCCAATAAATTCTTTGCTTTAGACGCATAGAAGCCAGTGGAACGAACAATTTCTTCCAACTCTGAAAGGTTCGCTTCGGCTAAATCTTTCGGAGTCGGATATCGCTTGAACAAAGCTGGAGTCACCATGTTCACTCTCTTATCAGTGCACTGTGCTGAAAGAATCGTTGCTGCCAACAGTTCATACGGGTTTTTATGGTCCAATTCGCAAATAGCTTCTGGATATTCTTCAGCCAGCCTCAAGTGAGTTTCTTTAGCTCTTCCTTTTGGAGTTCTAGGGCCGCTCATACCAACGACAGTAGCCTAATTTCAAGCGAGTTCAGCGGTAAACTTATTCATAATGGAAGCAAATAAAGAGCAAGAGGTTCAAACACTTAGCATTTCAGATGGTGTTGATTCTGCGACCCTCACGTCTATAAGGAATGGCTGGAAGGTTGAGTTAAATGTACCCGGCGGAGAAAGTGAAAATAAGCAGAGACTTCTCGAAGCTTCAGCTCAAGCCATAGCCTTGAACAGCGGCGGACGACTTGAATACTGGATAGAAGGAGCAAACGACTATTCAGATCAAATTCCTATTGCCGCTGGGTACTCTCCGTGCCGAGATCTCTGGCGTCTTACACGGCCTCTCCCCATAGAGCAATCCCAATTAACTACACGACCATTTGAGCTAGAGGATCTCCCATCAATCATTTCGATCAACAATCGAGCGTTTTCTTGGCACCCAGAGCAAAGTGACCAAACAAGAAGTGACTTTGAAGGAACCATGAATGAACCTTGGTTTGATTCAGATGGACTAAGAGTGCTGGAACTCGAAGAAAACATCATTGGCTTTTGCTGGACCAAGATTCATCATGATCTAAATCCAAAACGCGGAGAAATCTTTGTAATCGCTATTGATCCCGATCATCAAGGAAATGGGACAGGAAAACAGTTGACTCTTTCAGGCTTGAATTGGCTCCAGTCAAATGGAGTAACTGAAGCAATGCTTTATGTCGAGTCAGATAATGCTGCAGCCAATCATGTTTACTCTTCTTTAGGTTTTCAGCATGAGTTAACTAATCGCGCATACGAAAGATTCATTCGATAACGGTATTGAATTTCTAAAATTATGAGTGAATTCTTTACTTCTCTGCCAAAATAAGTCATGCAAGAACGACGCTGGATAAATAGATATCAACCACAAACTTTGGTTACTGGAACAATGCTTTTATACATTGAAGGTGTTTTTAACATGATCAGAAACAACCAGTTACTTCTTCTTGTTGGCCTTCTAATGTTTCCAGCAGGATATTTAATCGCTAACGACAAGAAGATTGGATGGAAATTAGGAGTCATTGCCTCTATAGCTGCAATCATAATCCGAATAGTCGGTTACGGAAATTTCTTGTTCTCATTAATCTTTCCTGTTGTCTTAGCTGCTCTCTTACTACACCCCACGAGCCGTGAGTATCAGAAAATCTGGTTCAAATAAAATGAATTCTGGACAGAATCTTCCACCAGCAGAAGAAAAAAGAGCAACTGTGACTGCAATGTTTGATCGGATCGCTCCAAGGTACGATCTCGTTAATCGATTAATGACATTTCGTCTAGATGTGAAATGGAGAAGAAAGTCAATACAGGCTTTAGGTTTGCCTGATCAATCAATCATCCTAGATATCGCTTGCGGAACTGGTGATTTCTGCAGAGACCTCCAAAAAGAAAACTTTACCTCCTTTGGAATTGATCTATCAAAAGGAATGTTGTCTTCAGCGAGAACTTCGTCTCCTCTGGTCAATGCAGATGCTTTGACTCTCCCAATAGGAGATAACTCTATTGACGGTGTTACTTGTGGCTTTGCTTTGCGTAATTTCACTTCTCTGCCCCCGTTCTTTGAAGAGCTTGAACGTGTTCTCCGCTCGGGCGGGCGAATCGCTCTTTTAGAAGTTGATCAACCTGCAAACAAAATCTTAAGGTTCGGCCACAAAATTCATTTCGGAAAAATTGTCCCACTTATTGGGTCTCTGCTTTCTGACAACACGGCCTATAGATACCTACCGGAATCAGTTTCTTATTTACCTGCTTTTGAAGATCTGACAAGCATGCTTTCAACTGCCGGATTCATAGAAGTTAAGAAAGTGAAACTAACTGGAGGAGTTGCTCAAGTTATTTCTGCTACTAAGCCCTAAGTTTCAAATAGCTAGGCCCAAAGTAAGAAAAACACCTGCAGTTATCTGAACTTTGCTTGTCTGTTTCAATACAACAATTAACTCTGTTCCCGTAGCCCCATCTAAGACGGATTTGACTGCAGGGAAAGCAACTATTCCTGCGATCATGATAAGAACAGTCCAGGGTTTAGTGAACACAGCCAGAGAGCCGATAATTAGTGAAGCATCAATAAAGAAAACATACAGAATGCGAGTACGACGATCCCCTAGTAAGACGGCCAGAGTTAATTTGCCTGAATTCTTATCTCCAGCTATGTCTCGCAAATTATTTATTTCTAAGAGAGCACAGGACATAAGACCAACAGATACAGATACTAAGAACGAGAGTCCGTTGAGTTCTCCTGATTGGACGTAACAACTGCCTAATGTTGCCCCCAACCCAAAAAATACGAATACAGAAATTTCTCCAAATCCCCTATACCCATACGGCCTTACACCTCCTGTGTAAAACCATCCAGCAGCTATTGAAGCCAGCCCTAAAAGTAACAGCCACGGATTGACGATCAGGGAAAGGATTGCGCCCACTATGGCTGCTAAAGCAAAAAAGAGGAATGCGGCTCGCTTTACTTCATACGGTTTAGCTAATCCACTTCCCACGAGACGTACTGGCCCTAAACGTTCTTCACTGTCCACACCGCGCTTTCCATCTGAATAGTCGTTTGAAAAATTTGTTGCAATTTGCAGAAATAAGGCAACCAAAAATGCCGCAATTGCCCTCCACCAGATGATTTCAACATCCGCCGCTGCTGTACCGACTATGACTGGTATTACGGCTGCTGAAAGAGTTCGAGGGCGGGTTCCAATGATCCAACGATTCATAGGTATATTCTGCCAGTTAAAAAATTACTTGGTGGCAAGTTCTTTCAACTACCACTTTCCGAAGTGGATGACTTCTCTTAGTTCTCGGCGTTTTCTTTTTGCAGACTGACTTAGTCTGTCCTCTTCTGCTGCCCAACCAATCGCTAACGTTCCAATTGCCCGCGCCGTTGACGGAACTGAAAAATTTTCCGATACTTTCTCTTCATTTTGAAATTGCCCAAAGAAGCAGCAACTTAAACCATTTGAGACTACTAGTAGCTGCAAAGCGGTAGTAGCAGAAGCTGCATCAACTATCCAATAAGGGATTGGCCAACTACTAATATCCTCTCCAAGTCCACTACTTGCTTTATCTATTTCTTGATAGCGACTTAGATACTTTTCAGGTATTCCATAGGGAATCACTAACACCGGCGCGTGTAATAAGCCCGGCCAAGGAAAGCTACTTCTCTTGTCTTTTTCTAGAGTTATGTTCCAGTAAGAAGCAACTTCGTCTTCTCCACTAAGTACCAGAAATTCGACTCCTTGACTGTTTCCGGCAGTTGGCGTTCTCCTCGCTTTATCAATTAACTCTTCAACTAATCCAGTGTCGACAGGGGTTGTTTTGTAGTTTCTGCAACTGCGTCTTTTTTCTAAAGCTTCAGAGACGCTTAAAGATTTTTTCTGAGGAATTTTCAACTTAATTAAGCGAGTTTTGCTAGGTCCTCAGACAGTGCCCAGCCCCAAGCCACAACCGTATCTCCACGGTCTAGGTCAAGGTTTTTAAATAATTTGCCAGTCTCTTCGTCGACACTTTCAGGTTTGAGCGAAGAATGGTCAAACACACATGGTTGTGATCCATCACCAACCGCCGTGAAGGAGCGCTCATCATAAGACAAAGAAGAAAGACCGAATCGTTTAACAAATCGTCGTCCCCAAGCTCGTTCTTCACCTGAAGCGCGATGTTCAGGACGTGGTATTAAGTCAGAAAGTGGTTTATAAGCCTCAAGCGCCCCTGGATCATTGAATCTTGCTCCAAAAACCACATCTTCGTCCGGGAATGCCATTACTGCTCGTCTTTGTAATTCAGTAAATACAGCCCGAAGAACAGTGTTTCTGCGTGAGTTAGGCTGAATTGAAGAAGCTCCAATTATCACGCTAGGTGTTCCACCAATTCTTTCTAGGGTGCAAAATGAAAATCCTTTCAAACGGCCCCCTTCACGTGCCGTTGTGACAAGGACCCAAGCCTCTGCTTGTTTCGAAAGTAGCCCGATCCCAAAAGAATTGTTTCCTTCTGCACATAGGTCCGCCATCTCTTCGATCTCAGCATCGCCAAGCATGGAACAGTCTTTTGTCTCTACCTCTATAGCCACTGGCTCCACCTCCGCTGTACTCAGTCCCCTATGAGCATGTCTCTCGCACCTTCTAAAAGTGAGAACAAATACACTTTCACCATTAAAAGGTAGATATCCAGCCTGCCGTGTTGTTGAGCAGTTCCCAACCTCTAAATAATTTCAGTTTGAATCAACCAATAACTACAGAATCCATCCCTAAACGAATTCTGAGTTCAGCAACTAGTCCTCCATTTGTGTCAACAAAATAGTTGTCGGGCAATCGAACCACCTGCTTCGGGCCGATCTCTAAGAAAACTTCAGCCTCCCCCGGGTGCTCTTCAAATAGTTCCTTTAACTCTTCAATGCGGCTCTCTAAAGAGTCGTTTAGAGGCAGCTTGACCCTGAGGGGCTTAATAACATCGTTATCTGAGGGAACAAAAACTTCGACTTCTTGCCCAAAGAACTTTGGGGTGTCTTCGCGATCGTTAAGTCGTCCCTTAATCAGAACTATTTGATCGTCCTCAAGTTTATGTCCATGTTCTTCCATAGTTTTTGGGAAAATCATGACCTCAATGGAGGAAGCGAGGTCTTCGAGTTGGAAAGAAGCCATCAACTTGCCTGCTCTTGTCCATCTCTTGTCCAAACCAGAAATAACCCCACCAATGGTGCGGAATGCTCCTCCTCCTTCTTCTTCTTCTTCTAGCAATCCGGTAATGTCGGTGTCGGTACGTCGACCCAAACTACTTTGAGTGCCCTGTAATGGATGGTCTGAAATATATAAACCTAGCATTTCTTTCTCGAATGCAAGTCTTGTCATTTTGTCAAATTCAATTTCAGAAATGGTCTCACGTTCATCAAAAACTGGACCCTCCTCACTTTCTCCAAAAAGTGACATGACTCCCATTTCATGCTCTCTCCGTCTCGCCAAAGTGTGGTCGATAATTGACTCAGATGCCGCTAAAAGTCCTTGACGTGGGTAACCGAAACTATCAAATGCCCCTGCTTTAATTAACGACTCAACTGATCTCTTATTCAATACTGTTGAATCACAGCGCTCCGCAAAGTCATAAAAATCTAAGAAAGGACCATTCGCATCTCGTTCTTCCAGGATCCGCCCAACTAAGTTCTCCCCAACATTTCGAACTGCCGAAAGTCCAAATGTTATCTGTGCCCCGCTTTCATGATCTTTTTCTCTTACCACAGGATAGAAATCGCTTCTGGCCAAATTAATGTCAGGAACACTAACTTCAATATTCATCGAACGGCATTCATTCAGGTATATTGCCGCCTTGTCCAGATTCGTTTTAACACTTGTCAATAAGGCTGAAAGGTATTCAACAGGATAATGCGCTTTTAAATAGGCAATTTGATAAGCAATATAGCCATATCCATAGGAATGGCTTTTATTAAATGCGTAGTCTGCAAATCCTTCAATGATGGCAAATAAATCCTCTCCTAGTGCTCCGCCATAGCCAGTTTTTTCACAACCTTGAACAAACTTTTCTTTTTCCTGCGCCATTAATTCACGGACTTTTTTACCGCACGCTTTCCGGAGATTATCTGCTTGTTCTAACGAATACCCGGCAAATTTTTGGGCAACACGCATTACTGATTCCTGATAAATCATCAAACCATACGTGTTTCCCAATATTTCTTCTGCATCATCATGGAAATAAGTAACCGGCTGACGCTTATTCTTTCTATCCGCATAATCATTATGCATATTTGCCGACATCGGACCCGGTCTATATAGAGCTACAAGCGCTGCTACATCTTCGAAACTACTTGGAGCAAGCGATCGCATTAACGATCGCATTGGTGCAGACTCGAGTTGAAATACACCAATAGATTCTCCAGCGGAAAGAAGTTCGTAAGTTTGAGGATCATCCATTGGAACCTCATCGATATCTACAATTTCTCCACGAACTTCTTTGATGATCTTCAAGGTATCGGTTATGACGTCAAGGTTTCGCAACCCAAGGAAATCCATTTTGAGTAGCCCTAGGTCTTCCACTCCATGCATTTCATATTGAGTTACTACTGGCGCTTCTTCGGGGTTCTGACCAGAATCTGGCTTTCTTTGAACGGGCACATATTCAGTTAGTGGTTCTTTAGTGATCACAACTGCAGCAGCATGAATGCCATCTTGGCGTCGTAGTCCTTCTAGACCTCGCGCAACATCCACTACTCGCTTTACATCGCTATCCGATTTGTACATGTCCCGTAGTTCACTTGCCATCTTGTAACCATCAAGGTGTTGATCATCTTTTTCTAAACATGCAGCCAGTGGAGTGTCCCGCCCCATAACTAATGGAGGCATCACTTTCGCTATTCGATCACCGACTCCATAGGGATAACCAAGAACCCGGGCAGCGTCACGGACTGCTGCTCGTGCTTTGATCTGAGAGAATGTGACAATCTGAGCCACATGGTCGCGTCCATATTTGTCAGCTGCATAGCGAATTAACTCATCTCTGTATCGAGAATCAAAGTCCATATCAATATCAGGCATTGAAGCACGACCAGGGTTCAAGAACCTTTCAAACAATAGGTCATACTTGATTGGATCAATGTCTGTGATCCCTAAGCAATACGCGACCGCACACCCTGCTGCGCTACCGCGTCCAGGCCCCACACGAATCTTTCTTTCACGTGCGTAGCGGATTAGGTCCCAAGTTATGAGAAAATAGGAGGAAAATCCTGACCCTTTAATGATTTCAAGTTCGTAAGTTAACCTGTCTGCAACGTCTTCATTTAGCGCTCCTCCCCAACGATTTTTCGCTCCTTCTAGGGTGAGGTGCCTTAAATATGTGGATTCGTCAGAGAAACCTTGCGGAATTGGGAAGTCAGGTAGTTGCGGATTACCAAACTCAATTTCAACGTTTGCTCGCTCTGCTATCCATAAAGTGTTGTCACAAGCCTCAGGAACCTCAGAAAATAGATCCCTCATTTCTAAAGCACTCTTTAAATAGTGTTGATCCCCAGAGAACTTAAAGCGATTTGGATCACTCATAAGAGCATTGGTTTGAACGCATAACAAAGCATCATGGCTTTCGGCATCATGCTGATGCGTGTAATGGCTGTCGTTAGTCGCTAATAACGGGGCGCCGATCTCTCGCCCAATTTGAATTAGCTGTGGATTGGTTTTCTTTTGTTCAGGTATTCCATGATCCTGCAATTCCATGAAAAAGTTATCTTTACCGAAGATGTCTTGAAATCGTGCAGCTTTTGCTTTTGCGTCCTCATAATTATCTGCTAATAGAGCTTGTAATACTTGTCCACCTAGACATCCAGAAGTTGCTATTAACCCTTCGCTGTGGTCAGAAAGAACCTCCCAATCGACTCGTGGTTTGTAGTAGTAGCCTTCCATGAAAGCTCGGCTCGCAACTTGGATCAGATTCTTGTATCCAGTTTGATTTTCAGCCAAAAGAGTCAAGTGATAGTAAAGTTTTCTTCCTTTGCTGGTTTCTCCACCTGAGTCATCAAGACGGCCTGTCCGCGCTGGTCTTTCCTCTCTTGACTCATAAGCCATGTAGGCCTCAGTGCCAAGGATCGGTTTGACGCCTTGCTCTTTACACGCCTGATAAAAGTCCAAGATTCCATACATATTTCCATGGTCAGTGATTCCAATTGCTTTCTGGCCATCTGCAGCAGCAGAGGCCACTAACTCAGATATTCGTGAAGCACCATCAAGCATTGAGTATTCGGTATGTACATGCAAGTGAGTAAATGAAGATGCCATTAGCACTGCCTAGAAGACGAATGAGCTCTTGGTGATAAAAAAGGTATTATAAGGCCTAAAATGAGAATTATTCTCATTTTGCTGATGCCTTCCTAGCTTTTTTACAAATAGTTACCATGCTGATCCCCTGAAGGAGACTTAGCGGGCCCTATTTCTCCCCTGCGCATACCTGCTAATTGTTGTTGTGCTGCCATTTGTTGAGCGAAGAGAGTAGCTTGAATGCCTTGAACTAATCCTTCGAGCCACCCAACTAATTGTGCATGTGCTATCTGTAATTCTGCAGCAGTAGGTGCTTCGTCATCAAATGGGATCACTAGTCGATCCAACTCTTCTCTTAGGTCCTCTGTGAGCGTGGACCCAATCTCCTCTACCGAGGTGTCAAAAATTTCTTTTAAACGGCCCCTGCTGGCTTCATCAAGAGTGGCCGACCTTACTTCCTCTAGAAGCTGTTTCATCATCGTTCCTACACGCATAACTTTTGCAGGATGTTCTACTGCTTCTGAAATTTCTACTTCTGTTGACTCTTCAGTTTCCATAGCGGATGTCAACACCTCCGCTTGCTGTGCTTTTTCTTGATCGTCTAACTCCATAACTCTGACTCTAGGCTGTTTGAAACTTGATTGCAGTCACGTGACAAAGCTTATTGCTGGTACGAGCATTTCTTCGTTGGTAAGGGAGCCGTGCCTGCATAGAAGTTCAATTGACATGACTTCTGCTACATCTAAGAAAGCCACCGGTTCACGTGCAGCGATCGCCACATCTCCCAAGCGAGAACGCGATGCGTCGGTAACTTTTGGCCCTAACCATTCCTGTTGAATAATTTCTTCCATAGTGAAGATCCATGCAACATCCCCAAACTTTTCTTCTGCCTCTTCGAACAACCTCTCTTTCTCTCCTTGGCGTGCATGTAGCCAGCGAAATCGTGGTTCACCACTTTGGCCATCAATTAATGAAGTGATCTCCTTAGGTAAAGAAATGGTATTACCCCCAACTGAAACCAGCCCATGATCAGCAGTCACAAATAGAGCCACTCCAGGCTTGATTTGCTGGATAATTTTTTTAAACATCTCATCGCAAGCTAAGAGTTCTGCGTCATATTTTTCTGAAAAACCAAATTCGTGACCTGTCAGATCTATTCCATCCCAGTACACATAAACAAATGGTTCTCCACTATCGATTAGGTCCACTGTTTCCGACACTAAGCCATCGCGATTCTCGTACCCATGCAACCTCACATCCGTCATATGTGCAGAAGAGAAGCCACTCCCCTTGAATTTGTTCCTAGTTACGACTGGCGGCCATTGACCACCAAAAACTTGTACGGGTTGCAATGAGGAGGGTGGTATATCTCTTTGGATGTCCCCTGAGCCTGTTGACCAACGTAACGTGTTCAGAACTTTATCGCCGATGGGAATCCTGTAGCCCACCAGACCATGCTCACCAGGAGGAACACCAGTAGTGATAGAAGTCAAAGCTGCTGCAGTTGTCGACGGTGCAACCGTTGTTATCGGACCTCCGATGAATTGACTTAGTGTAGGTAACTCTGAGATCCTCTCCATAAGTTGATGCCAACCAAGCCCATCCAAAACAAATAAGACCACTTGCCTTGATGCCAAAACCTCTTCTGGGATCCAACTTGGTTCCTTCTTGCCTTCAAGGAAGGTTGGAATTAACTCAGTGACACACGCTCCCCCATAATTTGGCATCACGGGATCGGTAGAAATTTGAACGTTCATAACCAATTCACTTCTAATCAACCCCGAATCCGTTGGCTAAAGAACTTAGTGTTTGCTTTAAATCATCAGGCAATTGACTTTCAAATGCAATTCTCGTGCCGTCAACTGGATGACTGAATTCCAAAAATGCTGCATGAAGAAAAGGCCTTGCTAATTCAATTCCGTCTCTTAGGCCCCCATACAATTCATCCCCCACCAGTGGATGACCTATGGCTGAGAGGTGAACTCTAATTTGGTGCGTACGCCCTGTCTCTAGTTTGCATTTAAGTAACGTAACTTCAGGATCAGACCATCTCTGATCTACTTCATAGTTGGTCCGTGCGGTCTTTCCTGAAGAAATAACTGCCATACGAACTCGATCCTTCTTTGATCTTCCAATAGGAGCATCTACAGACCCAGATTCTGCTTCTAACTGACCCCACACTAATGCCAAATATCGGCGGCCTGTTGATCGATCTGAGAACTGTGTCGTGAGAGAATCATAGGCTTTCTGCGTTTTCGCTACTACTAAAAGTCCCGAAGTTCCTCTATCTAGACGATGGACAATACCTGGTCGTGATAATGAGCCCACGTTTGCCAAATCAGGCCATCGCCCTAAGAGTCCGTTAACTAGCGTTCCTGTTTCGTTCCCTGCTCCGGGATGTACGACAAGTCCAGCCTGTTTGTCGACCACAAGAAGATCGTCGTCTTCATATATAACGCGGATTTCAATATTTTTTTCTGGAAGCGGACCACCTAAATTTTCTTCGCTTGAATGGAGAACTTTTAAAGTTTCACCAGTGTTAACTTTTCTTGATCTCGTTGATACCATCTCGCCACCTAGAAGAACCTTTTCTTCGTCGATTAAATTTCCCGCTTGATTCCGACTTATGTCAAGCGTGAACGCGACAACTCGATCTAATCTTTCTCCATCTAAGGACTCCGGTATTACTTCCTCATTCATGCAAATCACTAATGGAGTCCGATGTATCTGAGTCTTCAGGTACCTCTTGAGCAGACTTCAGACCGAGCCAAAACATCATTACCCCACCAACCACTATCGCTGCATCAGCAATATTGAAAACAGGCCACCATTGCAAATCAACGAAATCAACTACGCCACCCTTTAAGAAACCAGCATCTGATCTAAACGCCCTATCAATCAAATTTCCAATAGCACCACCCACTATTAAACCCACAGCTAGGGGTGTAAATTTTGATTGCATTTGCGTTCCCCATCGCACCACGAATAGAACCACGATGACAATTAAAACTGCAAAAATAGGGCCTAAACCTTCACCCTGACTGAATGCAATACCCGTGTTTCGGACTAAGCGAAACTGAAGCGTCCAAAAAATTTCAACTACGCGTCCGCTGCCTAGTTCTTCAAGAGCCCACCATTTAGTAATTTGGTCAAAGACTATTACAAATACGAATACGGCTATAGAGGATTTCCATCGTTGCATCATTCGGTTACCTAAGATTTCAATACTACTACTAAGAATCTTAACTATTTGAATGATTCGTGTGGCCCCTACCGGCGCCCTAGTCCTCCGGCTTTATATTCCACACGTTCAGAAGCCCATGGAATCGCTTTCAGCCTTTCTTGAGGGATTGGCTTTCCTGACTTAATGCAAATGCCATAGGTTCCATTGCTTATTCTCTCTAGCGCAGCATCTATTTCTTCTACGGCATCACGGGCCTGTGCGCTTAGCGCTAAATCCAAATCCCTTGCTACAGCCAAAGTGTCTCCTTCACCTGATTCTTCATCGAACTGAACATCCCCTGGCTCTCTGCCTTCTAAGAGGGCATCCGCTTCTGCTTTAAGAGAGTCGGCACTTCTTAGATAGCGTTCTCTTTCTTCAAGGAGTGACGCCTTCTGTTTGTCCAGAAAAGCTTTACCAAATCTTGTCTTAACAGCTGGTTTCTTTGCTGCT
>QCKS01000023.1 GCA_003215175.1 Acidimicrobiales bacterium AG-410-I20 | reverse complement strand
CAAAAATAGCTACACAATTTGGAGCATGGATTCACGTTGACGCAGCATGGGCAGGATCCGCAACGATATGCCCAGAATTTCGTGGAATTCTCAATGGATTAGAACTAGCCGACAGCTATGCATTTAACCCACACAAATGGATGCTAACCAATTTCGACTGTTCAGCATTTTTCGTTGCAGACGCACAACCGTTAAATGAAACGCTGTCAATAGTGCCGGAGTATCTGAGAAACTCAGCCAGCGAAGCCGGAGAGGTAATTGACTACCGTGACTGGCAGGTTCCATTAGGTCGACGTTTTCGTGCCCTCAAACTTTGGTTTGTGTTACGAAGCTATGGAGCAGAAGGCATCAGAACCTATATCCGAAGTCATGTTCAAGCAGCAGAGTGGTTTACCGAGCAGATAAGAAATCATCCAAAACTAGAACTCTCTGTCGAGCCAACACTTAGTTTGGTGTGTTTCCAGCACGTAGATGGCGACAAAGCCTCTGAACAACTTTTAAGGTCGCTTAACGACACTAAAAAAGTTTTATTAACTCATACCCGACTTAACGACAACTATGTCTTAAGAGTTGCGATAGGAAGCACCTACACCACCTTTGAACACGTCGAAGCTTTAATGCAACTAATCAATGACAAAGTCCAAAATTAAAAAATGGCTACTAAATCCCGAATTAAAAATGATTGGGTTAAAGAACGGATTCTTGTTGTAGATTTTGGCGCCCAGTATGCACAGTTAATAGCAAGACGTGTTCGTGAAAATAATGTTTACAGCGAAATTGTTCCACACAGCCTCTCTGCTAAAGAGATTTCTGATTATCAACCAACAGGGATTATTTTCAGCGGAGGACCCACTTCAGTTAATGCAGAAGGCGCCCCCCAGATAGATCCAGGGATTTATGAACTTGGAATTCCGATTTTAGGTATCTGCTATGGGGCACAACTTATGGCACTGCAATGCGGTGGAAAAGTTGACCGTAATGAACAAGGAGAATATGGAAGAACTGAAATGACAGTTTCTTCCCCCGGGTTATTGCTCGCTGATTTAGATACAGGAGCGCATCCAGTATGGATGAGTCATTTTGACGCAATTAAGGAAGACAGCGAAGCCGGATACACCCCATTTTTTGTCATGACTACTGTTGGCACAACCTCTTCTGGAGCAGTAGACAACGTTGAAGAAATTGCAAAAATAGCTACACAATTTGGAGCATGGATTCACGTTGACGCAGCATGGGCAGGATCCGCAACGATATGCCCAGAATTTCGTGGAATTCTCAATGGATTAGAACTAGCCGACAGCTATGCATTTAACCCACACAAATGGATGCTAACCAATTTCGACTGTTCAGCATTTTTCGTTGCAGACGCACAACCGTTAAATGAAACGCTGTCAATAGTGCCGGAGTATCTGAGAAACTCAGCCAGCGAAGCCGGAGAGGTAATTGACTACCGTGACTGGCAGGTTCCATTAGGTCGACGTTTTCGTGCCCTCAAACTTTGGTTTGTGTTACGAAGCTATGGAGCAGAAGGCATCAGAACCTATATCCGAAGTCATGTTCAAGCAGCAGAGTGGTTTACCGAGCAGATAAGAAATCATCCAAAACTAGAACTCTCTGTCGAGCCAACACTTAGTTTGGTGTGTTTCCAGCACGTAGATGGCGACAAAGCCTCTGAACAACTTTTAAGGTCGCTTAACGACACTAAAAAAGTTTTATTAACTCATACCCGACTTAACGACAACTATGTCTTAAGAGTTGCGATAGGAAGCACCTACACCACCTTTGAACACGTCGAAGCTTTAATGCAACTAATCAATGACAAAGTCCAAAATTAAAAAATGGCTACTAAATCCCGAATTAAAAATGATTGGGTTAAAGAACGGATTCTTGTTGTAGATTTTGGCGCCCAGTATGCACAGTTAATAGCAAGACGTGTTCGTGAAAATAATGTTTACAGCGAAATTGTTCCACACAGCCTCTCTGCTAAAGAGATTTCTGATTATCAACCAACAGGGATTATTTTCAGCGGAGGACCCACTTCAGTTAATGCAGAAGGCGCCCCCCAGATAGATCCAGGGATTTATGAACTTGGAATTCCGATTTTAGGTATCTGCTATGGGGCACAACTTATGGCACTGCAATGCGGTGGAAAAGTTGACCGTAATGAACAAGGAGAATATGGAAGAACTGAAATGACAGTTTCTTCCCCCGGGTTATTGCTCGCTGATTTAGATACAGGAGCGCATCCAGTATGGATGAGTCATTTTGACGCAATAGTGGAAGGACCGGAAGGTTCTGTCGTGACCGCTTCCTCAGCGAATGCCCCCGTGGCGGCTTTTGAATCTCCGGAACGAAAACTTTATGGAGTTCAATTCCATCCTGAAGTTCATCACACCCCATGTGGAGAGAACTTATTGAACCGATTTCTTTTCGACGTTTGTTCATGCAGTGGCGATTGGATTCTGTCGTCCGTTATTGAATCGTCGGTGGAAAGTATCCGCCAACAAGTAGGTGAAGGTAAAGCTATTTGTGGACTTTCAGGAGGAGTGGATTCCGCTGTCGCTGCAGCTTTGGTTCATAAAGCAATAGGGGACCAGTTGACATGCGTATTTGTAGACACAGGTCTTATGCGGGCAGATGAAGGTGATCAAGTGGTTGAAACTTTCGACCGTCATCAAGGGATTGAGCTCATTCATGTAAAAGCTCAAGATCGTTTCTTCAAAGCATTAGCAGGGGTAACTGAACCGGAGGAAAAACGTAAAACTATTGGAGAGCTTTTTATTCGAATATTTGAAGATGCTGAAAAACAAGTTCAAGACGCTGCTTTTCTTGTGCAAGGAACGCTTTACCCGGACGTTATTGAATCTGGGACTAAAGACGCAGCAAAAATCAAGAGTCATCACAACGTTGGAGGGCTTCCTGATGACATGGAATTTGAACTAGTTGAACCCCTTAGAGGTTTGTTTAAAGATGAAGTCCGATCTTTAGGCATTGAATTAGGTCTGCCGGATGAAATTGTTTGGAGGCAACCTTTCCCCGGTCCAGGGCTTGGAGTTCGAATAATTGGAGAAATAACGCCAGAAAAAGTAGCGACCCTTCAGGCGGCCGACAAAATTGTTCGCGAAGAGTTACGCAATGCGGGACTGGAGCGTGAAATTTGGCAAGCTTTCGCTGTGCTACCGGACATACGTTCAGTAGGGGTTATGGGAGATGAACGTACATACGGATACCCCATAATCATTCGAGCAGTAACTAGCGAAGACGCAATGACAGCAGACTGGGCACGTCTCCCGTATGAGTTATTAGAGACTCTTTCTTCACGCATAATCAATGAAGTCCCCGGAGTCAACAGGGTGGCTTACGATATTACTTCTAAACCCCCTGGAACGATTGAGTGGGAATAAATGATTTGCATTAAAACAGATATACCGCAAGAGATTTGCGATATAGATGATGAATTGAAAGCTATCTATCACAGCAAAGACACAGTATGTATTTGGGTATTTAAAACTAGGGAAGATAGAAATCGGTTTATGGATGAAACTGCTGGAATGCTTAAAGACGACAGAGAAAAGTATTTCGAGTCTTTTTATAATTAGCTAGCTACTGTCAGTGTTTTAGGCATCCTGCCTATTAGCAGACGTAACGAATGTTGCGGCTCGCTGCCCGCTCAGATACGCCCCATGAACCGTTGCAAAGTAGTCAGGCTCTGTGTGCTCACCTACAAATTGCAATCCTGGAGAGACCGGTTTGGCTAACTGAGCGCGATGCTCATAACTCGGCACGTCAATATGGTTCGTCGAATATCCTCCTTGTGAGAAGGGATTCCTGTACCAATCCGATTGAAGCGCAGCAGTTGGGTTAGGAATATCTGAGCCAAACGTGTTCTTCAGCATCTTCATCGCTTCAGCCACTGCGGAGGACTGATCTAATGTCGTCCAGTGAGGCACTCGATCACCTAGCACTCGAATGGTCAAAAAGGCATCGCCAGAGGATGGGTAGTGGTTGTTAAACATCAGAGGAAAGTTCCCATCGTCACTCGCTCTAACTAATACGTGCGCAGCTTCCGGCCAGAATGGCTTTTGGAATCGTAGTACCAGCTTCTCCGACAGCCCAACTGCCAATTCTTGAATGGCAGTCTCATGTGTGGATGGCAGATCCGGAGTAAATCTAATGCCTCCTTGCCGCAGTACGGCAACTGGCGCGCTGACAATCACATGTTCCGCTTCGTATACACCTTGTTTGGTTTCTACTCGGTTTGTCGGGCCTGACCAATCTACGGTTGTTACGGCAGCACCGAGTCGTATGTCTAGCCCTTCGGCGAGCCCACGGATTATGGTGTCGTAGCCATTCAAAAAGCGCCAATCGTATCCCTCAAACGTCTTTTCTTGATTGAGCTGAAAACGGTCAATCTCATTGAGGCTGTTGCTTCCCCAAAAACCACCTTGAGCACCTAAGAAGCCATTGAGCATCCGCGTCTGTTCGGCATTGAGTGAGCCGAGTTCATCGCGCACAAATTGGCCGAGGCTTTTTGAATCTTTATTGCTCGGCTCTCGCGCCATGATTTCGTAGGCGCGCGATGCCAATTCAAGCATGCCGTCGGTCAGATCAGTGCCATTTTTACCGAGTCCTGCGATGTTGTTCATTTCCGTCTTAAAGAGCTTAGCGCCGTACTTTTCTGCCAGGTCAGTCAATGGATTATCCACTTCGCCATGTACCCAACCGGCACCCAAATCAACCGGTGTGCTTAAATCACGTGTCGTACGAATCCGGCCACCAATACGATCTCTACCTTCGAAAATCGTGACTTGGTATCCAGCATCGTGTAACGCACGCGCTGAAGATAAACCCGACATACCGGCGCCGATCACGACCACGGTTGAATGGGGCTGGATCCTGTCATGCATGGGAGATTTCTTAAAATTAAATATGACACAAGGTTAAACTTTTTTCTTTTAACCAGCAAAAGTTTCATTTCCGGCATAATGAACCTCTATGACTTTTTGGGACGATTATGTAGCAGCGAGCACGATTTTCGGGCAACAAATCATGGACCTAACCGATGATGAATGGTTCTTTTCAACACCGTGTCCGGAATGGGATGTACGAACCATTGTCGCTCACGTAATCCTCGGAGAAGCGATGCTTGTTGATTTACTCAAAGGAGGAGTAATCGAACCACTCACTGACATAGATGTCTCAATCCTGGGCCCTAACCCGATTGCCACTTGGAGAGGAACAGCGGTAGCCGCTATAGATGCAGCATCGGAAAAAGAAGTAGAAACAAAAAAATATGAACACCCATTAGGAAATATTGATGGAACCACAATCATTGGTTTACGAGTCACTGAAAATCTTGTTCACGCTTCGGACATAGCCCAGGCATGCGGACGTCAAATCGAGTTACCAGAAGAGTTAGCTGACCGTTGTTTAGATTTTTGGGCACCCTTAACTGACGCGCTTTCAGCAAGTGACATGATCGGTAACCCAGTAATGCCCCCAGAAGACGCATCGCCTGGAACTCGGTTGTTGTGCCTCATGGGACGTGAAATAAACTCTCTCCATGACTGAATCACCGGATTTCTTATACCAAGTAGAAGATGATTTAGTAATCCCGACTTCACTGACCGGCGGGCCATGGAATCCAGAAATACAACACGGTGGACCAATCTCAGGAATCCTCGCTCACCTTGTAGAAACAGTAGAAACACCTTCTCCAATGCGGATATGCCGGCACACAGTGGAACTTATGCGTGGCGTGCCCATAAAGCCTCTCCATTGGACAACTGAAACCATACGAGAAGGACGGCGACTGCAAGTAATCCAAACTTCGCTTCATGACGAAGGTAAAGAAATAGCTCGATCTACCTCAGTCAAATTAAGAGTTGCCGAAGAATCAAATCCAGTAGATGAAGAAAGAATGTCACACGAAGAAGATGAGCTACCTCCATTCCCCGATACCGCTACTCAACTAACCACTCCAGGCATCGGAATCCCGGCATTCCTTCGAGCCGTTGAGATTCGCTTACCCCGTGAAGCATCTTGGGCAGGAACACCAGGACTCATGTGGATACGCCTCACAAAACCTCTAGTAGAAGGAGTGAAAACCTCTCCTTTTGTAAACATGGCGGCTGTTAGCGACATGCTAAGCATGGTGGCTCAATACTTAGACCCAAAAGAATGGCTGACACCCAACGTTGACTTAACCGTCTCATCTTTCAAAGACCCCGAAGGAGAATGGATCGGACTACGCGGAGTGCATAAAAACTCAAAAGACGGAATCGGACTTTCTGATGCCGTTCTTTACGACCGTAACGGAAGAGTGGGACGTGGGTTAGCAACAATCCTTATTGACCCACGACAATAAAAATCAAATGCACTTGTTTTACTTCATCAGTCACAGGACACATGTAAGGTGACTTTGATGCCCAACAATGAAAAATCGTTAGATCTGAACGAACTCAACCCCGCACAAAGAGAAGCTGTAACTCATCTAGAAGGCCCCTTACTTGTCGTCGCAGGTGCTGGTTCCGGAAAGACCAGAGTACTTACCCACCGCATTGCACATTTAATTGAAAATAAAGGGATTTCCCCTTTTGAAATACTCGCAATCACTTTTACAAATAAAGCAGCTGGTGAGATGAAAAGCCGAGTAGCAGATTTAGTAGGGCCTGTTGCAGAGAAAATGTGGGTATCAACATTTCACTCCGCATGCGTTCGCATACTCCGCCGTGATGCCGAACGAATCGGCTATCCAAGCCGGTTTAGCATCTATGACCAAGACGATTCAGCCAGGCTCGTGGGGTATGTTCTCAAAGATTTGAACTTAGACACCAAACGTTTCCCACCACGAAGTATTCAAGCCACAATCTCTGCTTTAAAAAACGAAGACAGAACAGCTGCTCATTACGCCGAGTCAGCAACAGGACCTTTTGAAGAACGTATCGGAAGAGTTTTCACTGAATATCAAAAACGTCTAGTCGACGCTGGAGCGATGGATTTTGATGACTTGTTGGGCAACACTGTTCATTTGTTACGCGAACACCCTGAAGTGCTTCAGACCTATCAAGAACGATTCAAACATGTACTCGTAGACGAATATCAAGACACAAATTTAACGCAAAACGCACTCACAATTCTTCTAGCTCAAAGCCATGGCAACATCTGTGTTGTTGGTGACAGCGATCAATCGATTTATCAATTCCGAGGCGCTGATGTACGAAACATCCTTGATTTCGAAAAAGCATTTCCAAACACCACGGTTGTGGTCCTAGATCAGAACTATCGTTCAACACAAAATATTCTCGACGCCGCTAATGCAGTTATTTCACAAAACATTGGACGCGAACCAAAAGAACTTTGGACAGAAGAAGGTAGCGGCACGTTAATAACTAAATTCACCGCAACTGATGAAACTGAAGAAGCAAAATGGGTAACTCAACAGATTTACCACTTAAACAGGAACCAAGATCACCCTTGGTCTGATCTCGCAGTTTTTTACCGCACCAATGTCCAGAGCAGAGCTATTGAAGAACAACTCGTCCGTCAAGGCATCCCTTACCGAGTCATCGGAGGAACTCGTTTTTATGACCGAAAAGAAATCAAGGACGCGATGGCTTATTTACGTTTAGCAGCAAATCCAACAGATGAAGTTGCAGCAAAACGTATTCTGAATGTCCCCAAACGAGGAATAGGGAACACCTCAGTAACTCGAATAGATCAATGGAGCACTTTTAACGGAACAGGATTTCTAAATGCTTTAAACCACGCCGAAGAAGCAGGCGTTACCGGACGAGCTCTAACCGGTATCAACACGTTCATTGAATTTCATGAAAAGCTGAAACAAAAAATTGATGATGGTCCAAGTCATTTATTAGAAACAGCTCTAGAAGACTCCGGCTATTTGCAAGAACTCCGTGAAGAAGGGTCAATTGAAGCAGAAGGAAGAATAGAGAACCTTATAGAACTCATTGGAGTCGCATCTGAATTCGACAACGTAGACGAATTCTTAGAACAAGTTGCTTTGGTGTCAGACACAGATGGGTTACCAGATTCGGACAAAGAGGATTCCGGCGAAGTGACATTAATGACTTTGCATTCCGCTAAAGGCCTTGAATACCCTGTCGTTTTTCTTCCCGGAATGGAAGACGGAGTATTCCCTCACATACGTTCCCTCGGTGACGAGAGGCAAGAAGAGGAAGAACGACGACTCGCCTACGTCGGAATTACTCGTGCCAGAAAACATCTTTATGTAAGCCATGCGTGGAGTCGCATGCTCCATGGAGCCACCCAATACAACCCTCCTAGCCGCTTCCTGAAAGAAATCCCAGAAGAACTCGTTACTGAAGCTAAAGAAAGCCAAAAACGCATATCACTAAACGACTCTGGTTGGGGTAGTGAAGAAGGAATTCAAGATGATGAAAGTTGGCTCTACACAGACCACATCGCAGAAGAAGAACCCAGCGGAACTGTCTACGGGAAAAGAACCAAGAAAGACAATTCAGATAAAACTACCGGAGCGCATTTATTGAATCTTCAACCAGGAGAAGAAGTTCTACATCGAGCATGGGGCGAAGGAGAAATAATAAAAATCACTGGAGAGGGAGATAGGGCAGAAGCGATCGTGCAATTTGAGCGTGTAGGAGAGAAACGTTTACTGCTTGCATGGGCGCCAATAGAGCGAGCATAAGGTTAAAAGAAGTCAAGAACGCTACGCTAACGATTTATGCCCGTGTAGCTCAGTAGGAAGAGCGGCTCACTCGTAATGAGCAGGTCCGGGGTTCGACTCCCCGCGCGGGCTCAAAACACATAAATAAAAATTTTTAAGATCCGACTTAAACCGTCGAACTTTACTGTCAACCCTCTAAGATTCTTTACTATGAACTTGTTCTCAGGCGTTATATGGCATTACTGGATAGCTGTACCTCTCGTCGGTGGTGGCGTTATTTTATGCATCGCTACGTTGGTGGGTTACTTCATGAAGGTTTCTTCTACCCGCTACCGCAAACGCTGATTGTGGCCCAATGGGGCGATCACTAGCTATTGACTGGGACTTGGCCGAAAGAGTAGCCGTTAAGGTCTCCAACCACGCTCCCTTTTCCGGTGACCAATATAAACAAGGCCTTCTCGAAGAGTTCACAGAACACACTGCACGAGCCGAAGGGCTAGTCGCTGCTACGACCGGATTAACTTCAACACAAGGCCAAGCACGAGCAAGAGTAGTTGATCGTGCAGGCTGGATATCAACAAACCTGAAGTCGTTGCAGCGTCTTTTGAAACCACTACTAGAAAATGAAGAAACTGATGCTTCAGAATCTCCTGTCTCCGCTCGGCTCACAGCAATAGAAATGGGGGCAGTCCTTGGCTGGATGTCGACCAGAGTATTAGGACAGTATGACTTATTAGTCATTGAAGACGAAGACGAAGACGAACAAGACCTGGTTTACTATGTGGGCCCAAATGTTGTCGCGCTAGAACGACGTTACGCTTTCCCATCTTCAGATTTTCGACAATGGCTAGCTCTTCACGAGGTAACACACCGAGCCCAATTCACTGGAGTTCCTTGGCTAAGACAACACTATTTAACTCTTGTAGAAGCACTCCTCGATGAAGCAGAACCAGAATCAAACCAAATAATTGAACGTTTACGCGCAATAAAAAATCAAGATGAAAACACCTCTGGAGAAGGATTCATTCCAGCAGTAGCGACACCACAACAAAAAGCAGCGTTAGACGGCATAGCAGGCCTCATGAGCCTCCTAGAAGGACATGGAGACGTCACTATGGACAGAGCTGGCATCGGAATAGTCCAATATGCCAATCGATACGCCAAAGTCATGAGAGACAGAAGACAATCTGCAACCGGAATAACTCGACTGATACAAAAAATTATTGGGTTAGAAGCGAAACTTGCCCAATACGCACAAGGCGAAGAGTTCATCGCAGCAGTTGAAAAAGCTGGTGGGGAGAAATTATTCAATCAAGTATGGGTAGAGCCCTCTCATCTACCTAGTTCAGAAGAAATCAAAAACCCTTCTCTCTGGATTGAAAGAATACAGGTAAAGACCGGTGGATGACTTATCAGTTGATTCACTACTAGAGCGCTGTAATTTCCCTCAGGAAAACACAGTCGTTGATTGTGCTGTATCAGGAGGACCAGATTCGCTAACACTTCTGATTTTGGCAGTGCATCAAGGATTAGACGTCACTGCATGGCATGTTGACCATGGGCTACGAGAAGGATCATCAGCCGAAGGGGAAAAAGTAGCTGAAGCTGCCGACCGTTTAGGAGCTAAATCCAATTTAGTGACAGTATCTGTCATCGATGGGCCAAATTTAGAAGCAAGAGCACGTGATGCACGACGAGAGGCATTGCCGAAAGATGTTCTCACCGGCCACACCGCTGACGACCAAGCCGAAACAGTTCTACTAAATTTATTACGCGGAGCCGGACTCCCTGGGACCGCAGGTATCGGAGAGCCTCACCGTCGACCTTTACTTGGCATAAGGAGAGAAGAAACGCTTTGGTTATGCAGCCATTTAGGATTTGAACCCATCAGAGATCCAATGAACGAGGACCCAAGGTTCACAAGAAGCCGTGTTCGCCATGAAGTTATACCTTTACTTTCGGAAGTTTTTGGACGCGACCCAGTTCCGCTTTTAACGCGTCACAGCGACCACGCTCGAGAAGCCAATGAACTTCTAAATGACTTGATTAAAGATATAGATCCAACTGACACTCGCTCTCTATCAAAGTCACCAGAACCAATTGTTCGCCTCGTTATTCATCGTTGGTTAACAGAGTCCCGGCAAGGAATAGCACCAGAGTCTGCAGCAGTAGAACGAGTTTTAGCTGTTGTCAACCATGAAGCTCGAGCAACCGATGTGGGGGATGGAGACCGCGTAGAAAGATCAAATGGCAAACTACGGTTTTCTTCTGCCTCTAATCCGATAAAGTCGGGCTGATGGGCGCCGATCATGTAACAGAACCTGGGATTCCAGTCCCTGGACGCGTGCTCGTTAGCGCTAAGGACCTCGAAAATCGAGTAGCGGAACTCGGGGCAAGAATAACAGCAGACTATGAAGGAAAGTCCCCACTTCTCGTCGGAGTACTCAAAGGCGCATTCATGTTCATGAGTGATTTAGCGAGAGCTATTGACCTCCCTGTAGAACTTGACTTCATGGCAGTATCTTCCTACGGGCATTCAACCCGCTCTTCAGGCGTGGTACGGATCGTAAAAGACTTAGATTTAGACCTCGCCGATCGGGACGTCATCGTTGTTGAAGACATTGTAGATAGCGGACTAACACTAAATTATTTACGAGAAAACCTCCTTGGGCGTAATCCCGCAAGCCTTGAAGTATGCGCCCTGCTCGTTCATGAAGATCACAAATTAGATGAAAAAATTCTTAAGTATGAGGGATTTCGTATTCCCCCAGAATTTGTTGTTGGGTACGGATTAGATGTTGCACAGAAATATAGAAATCTTTCTGACATACGAGTAGTAGAGAACTAGAAAGTTGATGGAATTATGAGTGATGTGTTTGATGCAGGTCGTGTTGAATCGGCGGTTAGAGAAATATTGGAAGCTATCGGTGAGGATCCAAACCGGGACGGACTTCAAGAAACACCGGCACGAGTGGCGCGAATGTATAAAGAAATTTGTAGTGGAATGTATGAGAATCCGGATGAACACCTCATCAAAACTTTTGATGTAAGCCATGATGAAATGGTGATGGTTCGTGACATTCCTCTCTACTCACTATGTGAGCACCATATGTTGCCGTTCGTTGGAGCAGCACATGTTGCTTATATCCCACATGAAGGCGGGATGATTACCGGTCTTTCGAAATTAGCTCGACTTGTAGACGGATACTCAAGACGCCTTCAAGTTCAAGAACGGCTTACGAAACAAATCGCAACAGCCATACAAGAAACTCTTCACCCACAAGGAACCTTAGTGGTGGTAGAAGCAGAACATTTTTGTATGTCAATGCGTGGAGTCCAGAAACCAGGAACAACAACAATTACTTCTGCAGTTCAAGGGATTTTTAGAGACGACATTTCAACTCGCCTTGAAGCCATGCGATTTTTAGAAGCGTCACGCAAATAACGGAAACCAAGTCAAATACATCTATTCATTTTTAGGTTTTGCTCATGTCCTTAGTTATGGGAATCGTAAATGTCACACCAGATTCATTCTCAGATGGTGGCCTTTATCTCGAAAAAAATAAAGCAATAGCACACGCCCGGCAGCTAATTAATGAAGGCGCTGACGTCATTGATATCGGCGGCGAATCAACTCGACCAGGAGCTACTCCCATAACACTCAAAGAGGAAGCCTCTCGAGTGCTTCCAGTAATTTCAGCTTTAGCGGGTGAAGCCCGTATTTCGATAGATACACGGCATGAAGAAATTGCCCGATTAGCTGTTCAAGAAGGCGCAACAATCATTAACGATGTAAGCGCATCATTGAGTCAAGTTGCAGCTGAACTTCAAGTGGGCTGGGTAGCGATGCACATGCAGGGGACACCACAAACTATGCAAAACAAACCTGAATATGAAGATGTGGTAGGAGAGGTCTGTAAGTATCTAACAGACAAGGCAATAAACGCTAAAAATGAAGGAGTGTCAGAGATTTGGATAGATCCAGGTATCGGATTCGGTAAAACTACGGAACACAACCTTGCATTGATCGCAAATATAGAAAAAATAGTAGAAACCGGATGGCCTGTTTTATTAGGAGCGAGTCGGAAACGCTTCTTAGGCGAAATTGCATCAATGAGAAATAACTCAGAAGATAATGCCATCACCGATGACCGGCTTGAAGGATCTATAGCAGTAGCGGTTTTGGCGTGTCAAAAAGGTGTTGAAATGATACGAGTACACGATGTGGCTGCTACTGTCCAAGCAGTAAAAGTAACTAAGGTTTGCTGAAAAGCCGTCAACGGTGCATGATAAGTAATAGCAAGCAACAAAGAATCAAATCAAGCGAAAATTCCTAACAAATACATAGGTGGGGTTAATGAGAGGTAAATGGGCGCAAGGTATCGTCCCACGAAGTTTCTTTTGGATCATTAAAGACCAAATGGCTATTTGTGAGCGCCCAGGCGGTTATGGAACTAATCATCGTCGGGTAAGAAGACAAGAAGAAATTATTTGGATTCGCGAGAATGATTTTGATGCCGTCGTTTCTTTGTTAGCGAGTGAACATAATCTTCATAATTATGAAGAACTTGTGGTTCCTTGGGTGCACGAACCCTATGGAGGGGCACAAGAAGGGCCAAGAAGACTGGTACAAGTCATCGAAAAACTCACAACTCTTACTTCAGACGGAGGCAGAATTATTGTCCACCGAGAAGAATTAAATGACATGGTTTGTGGACTGATGGCAGCGTATTTGCTATTTAATGGGTTGGTGGGAACAGGACCACAGGCCATTTCAATATTAGAACAGTTAGTTAGCAGACCCTTAGGCTCACCGGGACGTCAGATAGTAGATCAAATAATTCAGTTCAAAGAAGAGCAAGAAGAGCAAGAAGAGCAAGAAGACGAAGAAGAGAAAGAAGAAGATTCTTGAGTCACGATCAAATAGAGATCCGAGGGCTTCGATTGATGGCTCTTTGTGGCCTACTTCCTGAAGAACGAGATCGTCGTCAACCTCTTTCTTTTGATATAGATATTCAAACAGATCTAAGCGTTGCAGCGAACTCTGACGACATTGAAGACACTGTCCATTACGGGATGTTATGTGAAATGATTTCTTCCATCATTGAGCAGGAACAATTTGATCTTCTAGAAAGATGCGCCGACCGAGTAGCTGAAAGCATCATGGGGATGAATCGTGTAGACAAAGTAATGGTGAGCGTACAAAAATTGCGTCCACCAGTTCCCCAAGATGTAGCAACCTGCGGGGTTCGTATCTATAGAAACCGATGAAAAGAACCGTATACCTTGGTCTTGGTTCAAACTTGGGAAATCGTTTGGAGTACTTACAACTAGCAGTATCAAATCTTCCTGATGTAAGTAAAGTTTCACCTGTCTATGAAACAGCTCCAGTCGGTGGACCTGATCAGGGACCGTATTTAAATTGTGTTGTTCAATTAAAAACAGAACTAACGGGACAAGACTTATTAGCGGAATGCCAGAAGCAAGAAAAGCTTGCCGATCGAATTAGAAAAGAACGGTGGGGCCCGCGCACCCTTGACGTCGATTTGTTATGGATTGATGGCGAAGTCATTGAAGAAGAAAACCTGACCGTGCCTCATCCACGCATGAAAGAGAGAGGTTTTGTTTTAATCCCACTACGAGACTTAGACCCCACTCTTGTTGACTCATTCCCTAATTCTCAAAAAGTAATCAGCGGAGATCTTGACTCCGTAATCAAAATCGGCACTCTTTTAGATGAGACACCAAATGGAGAGTAAGAAGAAAAAAGTTCAGGTTGTTGGACCAGGTAAAGCAGGCTGTTCGCTAGGAACAGCCTTAGAGCGAAAAGGATGGATAGTCCAAGAATATTTAGGGAAAACTGATGACCTACAAGATGCAGCTCAGTCAGTAGATTTATTAGTTATAGCCACCCCCGATGAAGTGATTTCCACGGTCTCAAGAAAAATCCAACCAAATCCATCGACAGTAATTGCGCACCTATCAGGGGTTTTAGGACTAGATGTATTAGCCCCACATAATCTTCGTATGGGACTGCATCCCTTAGCTTCTCTGCCTAACCCAGAAAGAGGAGCCGATTTACTTGAGTCTGGTATTTGGTTCGGAATAACCGGCGATCCTTTAGGTAAAGAAATAGTAGATGAGTTAGGAGGAAAGTATTTCCATGTCGCGGATGAAGACAAGTCTCTTTATCACGCAGTAGCGGTAACTGCTTCCAACCATCTCACATCTTTACTCGGCCAAGTAGAAAGAATCGCTAAAGAACTAGATATACCATTTGAAGCGTTCTTAAACCTTGCGTTGGAAACAATGAAAAACATTGAAACGCTAGGACCCTCTGAAGCTCTTACCGGTCCTGCCTCTAGAGGTGACAGCCAGACTATTGCTCTGCATCTGCAAGCTTTACCCGAGGATGAACGCAGTCTTTACAAACTGCTTTCTGATAACGCAAAAAGATTATCGGAAAGGAAAGAATGAGCTCATTTCAAGTATTAACAACAGTAAAAGAGCTTCGTTCATACTTGGAAGAAGCTCGTAGCGCTGGTTCCTCTATTGGATTAGTGCCAACAATGGGTTTCTTACATGAAGGCCATGCATCATTAATTAATGCGTCCACTGACCAAAGAGATGTGACCATAGTTTCAATTTATGTAAATCCTTTGCAATTCAGCCCAGATGAAGACTTCAGCGATTATCCGAGAGACATTTCTTCAGATTTGAAATTATGCGATAAACACGGAACTGATGTTGTTTTCGCTCCAAGTGAAGAAGAGATCAAAACGTTTTTCCCCACAACACCAATTCATTTAAGAGAAGTTACAAAAACTTTTGAAGGAGAAAGTCGTCCAACTCATTTTCAAGGTGTCGCAACTGTCGTAATGGCACTTTTTGAAATAGTCGGAGAAAGTCACGCTTACTTTGGAGAAAAAGATTTCCAACAATTGACGGTAGTTAAGCAACTTGTAGAGGACCACGAACTCCCAATAAAAATCGTCGGATGTGCGACAGTTAGAGAGGAAGACGGCTTAGCTAAATCAAGTAGAAACGTTTATCTGTCTGCTGACGAAAGGTCCCAATCCTCCGTTCTCTACCAAGCTTTAAAAGTTGGCGCTGAAGCAGTTTCTAGAGGAGAAACCTCCACACAAATTATTGAATCACTAATACGGGAAACTATTGAAACTTCTCCTCTCGCAAAGATCGATTATGTCGGAGTAGTTGATTCATCATCATTTGAAATTCCAAACAAAATAGTTACTGAAGTACGTTTGTTAGTTGCTTGCAATTTCGGACAAGCACGATTGATCGACAATCTTCCCGCAAAGAAAAAAGTTGGTAGTGATCACTGAGACTGGCAGGCTACTTAATATGTCACAGTCCCCAGAATCTCTTAAGCGCTCAATAGAGGATTCTGTTCAACGCGCTTTAGAAGAAGATCTAGTTCCAGATGGTGATCTGACCGCGATGCTTGTGCCTTCGGAATTAGTCGCTTCTGGAACGATCACAGCACGTCAAGATGGAGTGTTAGCAGGATCCGCTTGCGTATCAGAAACATTTCGCCAAGTAGACACAAACATCAACGTTTCTTGGGAAAGAAAAGAAGGAGATCATTTCTTGGCAGGGGATACTTTGGCCACCTTGAACGGCCCACTAGCTTCAATCCTCACAGCTGAGAGGACCGCACTAAATTTCTTAAGTCACTTATCAGGCATAGCGACGTTGGTAGCAAAATGGGTTCAAGAAGCAGGAAATGGAGCAAAAATCTGGGATACACGCAAAACAATCCCAGGATTAAGAAGTGTAGAGAAAGCCGCTGTCTTAGCCGGCGGAGGAACCAATCATCGTCATAACCTCAGTGAGTGGGTGATGTTAAAAGACAATCACTTAACCGGAACAACAATTAAAGAAGCAGTTGCTTTATCACGACAAAAATGGCCAGATCGGCTAGTACATGTTGAATGTGACTCAACTAAGCAGGTAGAAGAAGCCCTAGAGGCTGGAGCAGACATTTTGCTCCTTGACAATATGACCCCTGAGCAGGTCAAACAATGTGTTGTTATTGTTGACGGATTTTCTGCAAATGGAGGAAAGAAACCACTACTCGAAGCCTCTGGAGGCATTACTTTCAATACAGTTTCAGAATATTCCCAAACTGGAGTCGATTATGTTTCAAGTGGAACTTTGACTAACTCGGCGCCTGCTTTAGATATTGGACTTGATCTTGTAAATCCTGATTAGAAAAATCATTCAGTGATGTACGATTAAGGAAGATTAGGAAGAAAGATTTTGGACAATAATGAAAAACCATCAATGCTGTTAGTTATAGATGTTGGTAACACGCAAACGGTAATCGGACTTTATGAGAATGACCTTGAAGCCGGTAATGGTGCAGGGGACGGACTCTTAGATCACTGGCGCATAGCCACTGATGCCGACCGAACGGCGGATGAACACGCTGTAATCGTCCGAGATCTTCTTGAATCAGCTGGCTTCACTTTCAATGTAGATCAAGTCGCTTTGTGTGCGGGTGTTCCAAAAGTATTAGCCAGTCTTCGACAGATGATTTCCCGCCATAGCGATAAAGAACCTGTAGTTATAGAACCAGGTGTGCGCACGGGAATGCCCATCCTCTACGACAATCCGAAAGAAGTAGGAGCAGATCGTATAGCCAATGCTGTAGCGGCCTATGACTTATATGGTGGGCCTACAGTCGTAGTTGATTTTGGCACCGGTAACAACTTTGATGTGATCTCTGAAAATGGTGAATTTCTAGGAGGAGCGATTGCTCCAGGTATTGAAATAAGTCTTGAAGCACTTTTTGGCAGAGCCGCCGCTCTTGGGGCAATCGAATTAGTTGAGCCAAGAAATGTTATTGGAAAAAGCACAGTGGAATCTTTGCAGTCAGGAGCTGTGTATGGATTTACCGCACAAATAGATGGCATGGTTGATCGATTTCGATCAGAACTGGGTTCTTGCACCGTTGTAGCTACCGGTGGATTAGCACACTTAATAGCACCGATATCTGAAACAATTGAATATGTGGAACCTTTTCTCACTCTGCACGGCCTTCGTCTCGTATATAACAGAAATCAAGAGACAAACTGATGGCTGAATCAACTATTCCTTACCGATTTGATCCTTCTCATTCCATTGATGAGATTCGTGAAACTCACTCAGATATAGAAGATGGTTCAGAAACGGGTATTAAAGTCGTTGTCGCTGGAAGATTGATGCTTAAACGAGATCAAGGAAAAATCGTTTTCGGAACACTTCAAGACTCCACAGGAAGAATCCAACTTTTCGCACCAGAAAAAACCACACCAAATTTCACCGAACTTACAAATCTGCACTTGGGTGACTGGCTTGGAGTCACAGGAGAAATAATTAAGACACGAAAAGGTGAACTGTCGGTCAAAGTGTCTGAATGGGTTCGTTTAGCAGAAGCTCGCCGACCCTTTCCAGACAAATGGCATGGCATTTCTGATACCGATATGAGATACCGACAAAGATACGTTGATCTTTGGGTTACAGAGGAAACTCGACAAACATTTCTGATACGAAGTCGCGTTATTTCGTTAACTCGCCGTTGGCTAGAAGAGAGAGGTTTCATTGAAGTTGAAACGCCGGTATTTCATCCAATACCAGGAGGAGCGTTAGCTCGCCCATTCACCACTCATCACAACGCACTTGACGTTGATCTCTACCTTCGTATCGCTCCAGAGCTTTATTTAAAGCGCCTTGTTGTTGGTGGTTTCGAAAAAGTTTATGAAATTGCAAGAGTCTTTAGAAACGAAGGGCTTTCCACTAGACATAATCCAGAATTCACCATGCTTGAGCTCTACCAGGCATATGCCGACTACACCGACATCATGGAGATGGTGGAAAACTTAATGGAATATCTGGCTTTAGAAATCTTGGGAACAACCACTCTCACTCATGGTGATCGTTCTTTCGATTTGAAAGCTCCTTGGAGAAGAGCATCCATGCTGGAACTTCTTTCAGAATACGCCAGCATTGAAGTTGATCTAAATACACCCCGTTCTGAACTCATCGAACTATGCGATCAACATGAGGTCCCAATCAAAGATCACTATGGGCCAGGAAAAATAATTCTTGAACTCTATGAAAAAACAGTTGAACCAAAATTATGGGACCCGATTTTTGTGACTGATTATCCGAAAGAAGTTTCACCTCTTTCGCGTGACCATAGAGAAGATTCCGGATGGGTAGAAAGATTCGAGGCAATTGTTGCTGGCAGAGAATTGTGTAACGCATTCACCGAATTAATAGATCCGGAAGAACAGCGATCTAGATTTTTAGGACAAGAAGAAGAAAAAGCAGCAGGGGATGAGGAAGCGATGGTTGTGGATGAAGATTATCTCCGATCACTTGAGTATGGATTGCCCCCCACTGCCGGCATAGGCATTGGTATTGACCGTCTTGTGATGCTACTTACTGGAGATACAGCGATTCGGGACGTTATTCTTTTCCCAACTCTTCGACCTGAACAAGGGCTTTCAGATTAATCTGCTTGTTTTGTAGCAAAATCTATTTGCTCTAAAAGTAGATCGCAGGTCAGATTAAGAGCGTTTACGGCTGGGGTAGGAGGAAGTTCTTCAACAGTCTCTCGAGCCCGGTTGGTGCACTGGATAGCAGTTGCTACTGCTGAAGGCAAAGCTTCGTCGCTGCGAACAATGGCTAAAACTTGATCGCGTGAGTTCTGGTCTATGGCGTCGTTCAGAAGCTCACGAAGTTTCTCTCCACTAGGCCCTGCAAGCGCACGTATTACAGGAAGAGTGTAAACCCCCTCAACTAAATCATTTCCCGCAGGTTTACCAAGTTGTTTGTCGGTTGCAATTAGATCAAGTACATCATCGATGATTTGAAAGGCCATACCGTAGTTCTGCCCAAAAGCAGTTACAGATTCAACTAAGTCCCTCGGATGATTTGCAACCAAAGCTCCCACTCGGGCGGAAGTGGCAAGCAATACTGCAGTTTTCCCTGAAATTGATTGAAAGTAAGCATCTTCAGTTCGTTCGACATTAAAAGTGTTTTGAAGTTCAAGCACTTGTCCTTCACAAAGAGAAGCAATAGTGCTGGCAAGAAGTCCGGCTACCTCAGTACCAAGATCAGCGGCAATCTCAGAAGCTCGAGCCAGAAGAAAGTCTCCAGCCAAGATAGCTTCACGGTTACCCCACCGAGCGTTCACGCTTTCAACATTTCTTCGAGTCTCTGCTCCATCCATTACATCATCGTGATATAGAGATCCTTGATGGACTAGCTCTACTGCGACTCCGCCTCGGATTACATCATGATCTACGGACCTAGGGTTCTCTTCAGAAAGAAGAGACGAGGTAATTGATAGTGCAGGACGCACTCTTTTCCCCCCGGCATTAATTAAATGAGTAGCGACTTCAGTAAGAAATGAGTCCTTCGACTGAACAGATTTTCTAAGTTCTTCATTAACTCTTTCAATGTCCCTAGCCATATCAGGCAAAGTTAATAGTGGCGAAGAGGACGATGAGTCAGTACTTTTTGAATCTTCTTTTGGTATTGATACAGACGAGGTCACTAGGTGAGGATACGGCGAGAAACACTCATCTTGAAACTTATAAGTATTTAACCAGTCTGTGGAAGCGCAGAGGGACGGTACACTTGTATAAATAGGTTCCAGGAGGTAACTGGGTGTTTGAAAGGTTTACCGATAGAGCTCGAAGAGTAGTGGTGTTGGCTCAGGAAGAAGCGCGTCTACTTAACCATAATTACATTGGGACAGAACACATTCTTCTAGGCCTTATCCATGAGGGCGAAGGTATTGCTTCGCAGGCTTTAGAAACACTTGGGATATCACTTGAAGCAGTTCGTGACCAAGTAGAAGAAATCATTGGGCAGGGAAGCCAATCTCCTAGCGGCCATATTCCGTTCACTCCGCGGGCAAAGAAAGTACTTGAGCTTTCCCTACGAGAAGCTCTTCAGTTAGGTCATAATTACATCGGCACAGAACATATTCTTCTTGGGCTTATTAGAGAAGGTGAAGGGGTTGCTGCGCAAGTATTGGTAAAACTAGGCGCCGAGTTAGCTCGTGTCCGACAACAGGTCATCCAGCTGCTATCTGGATATTCTGGCGGAGGCACTGGCTCCTCAACAAGCTCTAGAGATAAGGCAGGGGCCACTTCTGGCGGCAGAGGAAATGATTCTTCCTCAGGATCACTTGTTCTAGATCAATTCGGTCGAAATTTGACACAGTTAGCACGAGACAAACAATTGGATCCTGTAATTGGGCGATCAAGAGAGTCTGAACGTGTAATGCAAGTATTGTCACGCCGCACGAAAAATAACCCAGTATTAATTGGAGAACCAGGAGTAGGGAAAACAGCAATTGTAGAAGGTCTCGCACAGATGATCGCAAACGATGAAGTTCCTGAAACAATTCATAATAAACAGCTCTATACCTTAGATCTGGGTGCTCTGGTAGCGGGAAGCCGCTATCGCGGTGACTTTGAAGAACGTTTGAAGAAAGTTCTTAAAGAAATAAACACACGCGGAGACATTATTTTATTCATTGATGAAATTCATACGCTTGTAGGAGCAGGAGCAGCGGAAGGAGCAATTGACGCTGCATCTATTCTCAAGCCGATGCTTGCGCGAGGAGAATTACAAACTATTGGAGCTACAACAATAGAAGAGTACAGAAAGCATTTTGAAAAAGATGCAGCTCTAGAGCGCAGATTCCAACCAGTAAGAGTAGAAGAACCTTCAGTAGCTCACACTATTGAAATTTTAAAGGGACTAAGAGAACGGTACGAACAGCATCATCGTGTGACGATCACTGACCAAGCATTAGTAGCGGCAGCAAACCTAGCTGACAGATATATTTCAGACCGTCACCTACCAGATAAAGCCATAGACCTTATTGATGAGGCTGGATCCAGAATGCGGATAAAACGTATGGCGACGCCAGAAGATTTACGTGAATTAGAAACCTCATTAGTAGAAGTCACTCAACAAAAGAAAGCTGCCGTTGAATCTCAAGATTTTGAAGAAGCAGGACGTCTTCGGGATCGAGAAAAAGAACTATTAGCCGAAAAAGAATCTCGCGAAGGAGAAATAAAAGGCAGCGGAGTTGATCTTTTTGACGAAGTAGATGAGGAAGGAATAGCCGAAGTTCTTTCCGTGTGGACAGGAATTCCTGTTTACAAATTAACTGAAGAAGAAACTCAAAAATTGTTGCGGATGGAAGAAGAACTTCATAAGAGGGTTATTGGACAAGAAGATGCTATTAAAGCAGTTAGTCAAGCAATTAGAAGAACGCGTGCTGGCCTAAAAGATCCTAAACGGCCATCAGGATCCTTCATTTTTCTTGGCCCTTCTGGTGTTGGAAAAACAGAATTATCAAAAACTTTGGCTGAATTCCTATTTGGTGATGAAGAAGCTCTTATTTCTTTAGATATGTCGGAGTACATGGAGAAACACACCGTCAGTCGGCTTGTTGGATCACCTCCCGGGTACGTTGGTTATGACGAAGGTGGCCAGTTAACA
>QCKS01000022.1 GCA_003215175.1 Acidimicrobiales bacterium AG-410-I20 | reverse complement strand
AATCTTCCTTTAACAGTAATTGGGGGTTATTTGGGGGCGGGTAAAACCACTCTTATTAATGAACTGTTAATTGATTCAAATATTGGACGTGTTGCAATTATTGTCAACGACTTTGGTGAGATCAATATTGATGAGTCTTTGATTTTAAGCCATGACGGAGACACCATCAGTCTGGCAAATGGTTGCATCTGTTGTTCTCTGGTTGATGGGTTCGCAGAAACTTTGACTCAACTAAGGGATCGAGCTGATCAAATTGATCGTGTGGTAATTGAGGTTTCTGGTGTCGGTGAACCCCGCAAGATTGCTCAATGGGGTCATACACCTGGGTTTTTCTTAGATGGAGTGGTTGTTCTTGTTGATCCTTCTTCCGTGATTGAGCGAAGCGAAGATCCATATGTTGGTGAAATGGTTTGTTCACAAATTAGGGAAGCTGATCTAATTCTCTTATCACGATGCGATTTATTTGAGGAACAGGAAATTAAACCAGTAGAGAAATGGGTGAAAGGCTTAACCGAAGCTTCGGTTCTACGTAATCCGGTTTCCGCTTCTCTATTGTTTGGATTAGAAAAAGTGGGCGAAGAGCAAGAAAGTTCTTCTATTGATCATGTTTCCGCCACTTTAGAATTTGTTGACTCTATTGACCTTGCCGCCCTTTCCTTATGGGAAAAAAGTCGCCCTACCGGAGTTGTTAGAGTAAAAGGGTTCTTGACCATTGATGAACGATCAGAAGAGATAACTGAGATTCAAATGTGCGGACCGAATTTGACTCTACGTTCTAGTCTTTTGACCACACAACAGAAAGCTCTAGTCGCGATAGCTACCCCGGGAACTCCTAAAGCTTCAATAGTTAAATGGCTGAAGTTGCTTAGCCCTGCAAAGTGACTTGACGAGTTCCTGCTTCGACCGCAAGACGATCTGCTTCGTCATTCCAACGGTCTCCTGAATGCCCTTTAACCCATTCAAATTCAATATTTTCTCTTTCGAGGTAGAGGTCCAATAACGGTTTCCATAGGTCTTGGTTGGCCACAGGTTTCTTTTGACTATTCACCCAACCTCGACGAATCCATCCTTCCCACCAACGGTCACGAAAACAGTGAACAACATATGTTGAATCACTTACTATCAGTAGCGGCCCGTCAATGCTTTTTATGGCCTCTAGTGTTGCTTGTAGTTCCATCCGCTGATTGGTAGTTGATGGTTCATACCCTGCAGCAAAGGGTCCGTTTGGAACGACCCAAGCCCAGCCTCCAGGTCCTGGGTTGCCTGAACATGCACCATCGGTATAAACCACTTTTTGGATTTCGCTCATGATGCTGACCATAGTTCGTTTGGGAAGAAACTGGGGTTTTAGACGCTTATTATTTGGAGGCGAATTGATTTCCTCTTTCTGGTTTTCGGATCTAGGATCGTTTTGTGTAACGAAATAATTAAGGAATTCCTATGACTGCTTTCCCTGAAGGGACACTTGCTATTACTGGAGATTCAGAATCGGATCTTCTCTTGAACAGTAACCCTCTCGCTCTATTGATCGGAATGCTGCTAGACCAGCAGGTTCCTATGGAATGGGCTTTTCGTGGTCCTGCGACTCTTTTTGAACGCCTTGGCGACCTTGATGCTTCAGAGATAGCTGAGTATGACCCCGAGTTGTTTATTTCTTTATGTTGTGAAAAGCCGGCTATTCATCGCTTTCCTGCCGCAATGGGTAAAAGAATCCAAGAGATGTGCCAGTACCTTGTTGATACTTACAATGGCGATCCTGCTGCGCTCTGGGAAGAGGGAGTCACTGGAGAAGAATTGTCAAGAAGAATACGTGAGCTTCCTGGGTATGGAGCCGAAAAAACAATGATCTTTATTGCTTTACTTGCGAAAAGAATGGGGGTCGCTCCAGATGGCTGGAAGGATCATGCCGGACCTTTTGCTGACGATACTCCTAGATCAGTTGCAGATATTGATGGGCCTGAAGCGTTAATGGATGTTCGTGCTTGGAAGAAGGAACAAAAAGCTGCTGGCAAGTCCAAACAGCAGTAGCCCAGGTTTTAAAGCCGCACTTGCCCTGTTTCTATTGCGCTCAGATACCAGTCATAAGTTGAAGCTAAACCTTCATTGAGGGGAATCTTTGACTCCCATCCAAGATTCTTTAACTTAGAGACGTCTAGAACTTTTCGAGGCATGCCATCTGGTTTAGAGGTATCAAATGAGATTGTTGCTTCTGGATGGACCAGATCGCGTATCCTCTCCGCTAAATCAGCTATTGAGCTGTCCTTTCCGGTTCCCACATTTATGTGTTCTGATTCTGAATAGTTGTCCATAAGAAAAAGGCATGCATCGGCTAAGTCGTCTACATGCAGAAATTCTCTATATGCAGATCCTGTTCCCCAGATTTCGACTTCTTTTTGATCAGAAATTTTTGCTTCGTGGAACCGCCTAATAAGAGCCGGCAACACATGGCTGTCGTCTAAATCAAAATTGTCCCCGGGTCCATAAAGATTTGTCGGCATGGCTGAGATGAAATCACAGCCATGTTGACGTCGGTAGCTTTCGCATAGTTTTATTCCAGCGATTTTTGCTATTGCATAACCTTCGTTAGTTGGTTCGAGCTGACCGCTAAGTAATTCGTTTTCTTTCATCGGTTGATTAGCTAACCGGGGATAGATGCATGAGCTGCCAAGATATAAAAGTTTCTCTACTCTCATTTGGTGGCTTGCATGCACCACTGTTCCATGAATCATCAAGTTGTCATAAATGAAGTCCGCAGGTCGGGTGCTATTTGCGCCTATCCCTCCAACTGTTCCAGCTACAAGAAAAACATATTGAGGCTGATGTTCGTTGAACCATTCATCTACTGATGATTGACGGCGAAGATCAAGTTCCTCACGTGTCGCAGTTAATAGATTAGTGAATCCTTCTTTTTCTAGACGTCTAAGTATCGCAGAACCCACTAACCCTCTGTGTCCTGCGATAAAGACTGGAGCGGAACGATCTATCATGTCCTTCATTCTTCCTCTGAGATTCCAGTTATAGCACCCATTTCTGTTAAATAAATTCTGAGTAAATCTACAACTACAACTACTGACACCGAATCTAGTGGGTCTTCTTGTTCTAAAGAGCGCGCTACTACATAATCCACGGCGTCATCGAGTTCAGCAATTCTTTCTGGAGTTTCCTCTGAGAGCGCTTCGTCTCCGATTTCTTGTCCATGTTCTGTGGCGAGACCAACTTGATCAAAATACTCAAGCCACCACCGCGTGATTGTTGCTACTTCTGCATAAGTGAGTTGACCGGCTGTCTCTTCTGGTAGTTGTTCCGCCACCCAATCAACAGCATCTTCGACTTCAAACACGACGGGTTGAACGTTTTGTTGTAACCGGCCAGTGGTTGTACCAACAAAAGCAAAAGCTATTGCTACCACGAGAAGAACCCCTAAGACTAGGAATAGCCAAATCATCTGATCTCAGCCACGTGTGGCTGTGTCGATTTATATACCGATACGTTGCGCAAGAAGCTCGCGATGGTATGTGGCGTCCCCAAAGAGTAATTCAGAACTCTTTGCTCTTTTGAAGTAAAGGTGAGCTGGGTGCTCCCAAGTGAAACCGATACCACCGTGAATTTGAATATTTTCCGCTGTGGTATTGAAATAGGCTTCAGAGCAATATGCCTTCGCCAGTGAGGCGACTGCAGGTAACTCATCATTCATTTCTGCAGCGCACCAGCCTGCGTAGTAAGCGGCAGACTTGGCTGATTCAACTTCAAGCAACATATCTGCACACTTATGTTTGATTGCTTGGAAAGAACCTATTGGACGACCAAATTGCACACGGTCTTTCGCATACTGAACTGCAGTATCAAGACACATTTGAGCTCCACCTACCTGCTCGGCTGCTAAAGCAACAGCAGCAAGATTGAGAACGGTTTCTAAAACAGCCCATCCTTCTCCTTCTGCACCTACTAGTGAAGCAGAAACATTTTCGAAATCGAGTCGGCTTTGTTTACGAGTCAAATCCATTGTGGCTAAAGCGGTGCGAGTGAGACCTGATGTATCTCCGTCTACTTTGAAAAGAGACACTCCTTTGCCGGTACGGGCTGCAACAAGAATGACATTGGCTGTGTTTCCATCCAAAACATACATTTTGGTTCCAGAAAGACTCCAAGAGTCACCATCAGCACTGGCTTCCATAGCGATGCCTTCTTCGTCCCAGCGACCATTTTCTTCCGTAAAGGCAAGGGTGGCTATTGTTTCACCACTTGCTATTCCTGGAAGGATTTCAGCTGCTGCACCTTCATCTCCGCTGTGGATCAAGGTGTTGGCAGCTAAGACCACTGTTGAGAAGAAAGGAGCACACAGTAAAGCACGTCCCATTTCTTCCATGACCACTACAAGTTCTACATAACCGAATCCTTGGCCACCATGCTCCTCTGGGATAATGAGGCTTTGCAGTCCAAGCTGCTCAGCCATCATTGACCAGGTTTCTGGGTTATAACCTTCTTCGGTTTCCATTAATTCACGAACTATTGCTTCGTCGGAATAGTTGTCAAGAAACTGACGAACAAATTCCCGAAGTTGTTCTTGCTCCTCGCTAAAGGCGAAGTTCACGTGACGCGCTCCTGTCTAGATGTTTATATTCATTTGGCTAAATTGCCACTTAAAAGTTCTATCAGCCCTTAGGGCTAAACGACTACACCGGCAAGATAAGACAAATACTTTCTTATCGGGCATGATATAGAGATGAACAGTTCTTTAGAAACCACTAACCCGTCTCATCCTTGTAATCACACCGATCATGTTTCGACCGGAGTTCCAGGAGTCTCTCTTCATTGGTGCGATACACAGGCAGAAATACACAGGATTGTTGTCGGGAGTTTAGACAACAACGTTTTTGTGCTGCGCTGCAGAGAGACTGGTGAATCTGTTCTAATAGATGCAGCCAACGAGCATGACAAACTTCTCGAAATGTGTCGAGTGCTTGACGTGCGAACTGTGCTTGAAACTCATGGCCATTACGACCACATAGGTGCTGTGCCTGCGGTAAGAGACGCTGGCTATGAAGTAGGTGTCACTCCTGAAGATGCTGCTCTTTTAGATGGATACGATTACTTGTTGGAAGACGAGTCGGTTATTGAAGTCGGAAAGTTGCGTCTCCACACGATTTGTACTCCTGGGCATACCCCAGGGTCCATTTGTTTCCTTCTTGAAGGGTCGCCGATTCTTTTTTCAGGAGACACCCTTTTCCCAGGTGGGCCAGGGACTTGCGAGTTTGAAGGTGGAGACTTTGAACAAATCATTAATTCGATTGATAGGCGTTTATTCGCTCCTCTAGCTCCTGAAACACTTGTTTTGCCAGGCCATGGAGAAGGCACAACTATCGGTACAGAACAACCCTCACTTGATGCATGGATTGAGCGAGGCTGGTAATCACCTAATTTCTACTATCTGCATAGTGTTAATACGCGGAAGTTAATAGACTTTAAGGGTGACTGGGAAAAGCAAACCTTTATTTGAAGTCCAGAATCTTCACGCATCAACGCTTGAAGGCGAACCTATTTTGCGTGGAGTTGATCTCGTTATTTATCCTGGGGAACTTCATGCACTGATGGGTCCTAACGGATCTGGGAAGTCCACTTTGGCTGCAGTTTTGTTAGGCAGCCCGGAATATGAAATTACTGAGGGAACCATAAAGTTCCGCGGTGACGACATTCATGAATGGTCGTCTGATGAGCGAGGTAGATCTGGGTTATTCCTTGCCTTTCAGTACCCGCAAGAAGTAGCTGGAGTTTCCGTAATAAATTTTCTAAGACAAGCACTCTCAGCTCGGAAGGGAATCGATTTATCGGTTCTTGAGTTACGTCTCGCAATTATGGAATGGATGGATCGATTAGGAATGGATTCTTCTTTTGCTGACCGATACCTCAACGAAGGTTTTTCCGGTGGAGAGAAAAAGAGAAATGAAATCCTTCAAATGGCAATTCTTGAACCCGAAATGGCAATTCTTGACGAAACAGATTCTGGTCTTGATATAGATGCTCTCCAGATTGTCGCTGATGGCGTTACCGCTGTTCGGAAAGAGCGAGAAGAACTTGGGATTCTTACGATCACCCACTACCAACGCCTTCTTGAGTATCTCCAGCCTGATGTAGTTCATGTTTTAATGGATGGGAAAATAGTGAAAAGTGGGGATTCTGATTTAGCGGTCATGCTAGAAAATGAAGGATTTGATGCATTCAAGGCGGAAATAACGTCATGAGTTTTAACGTGTCAGTTTTAAAAAAAGATTTTCCTCTTCTTTCGCGTGAAGAAAATGGTGAACCGCTTATTTATCTTGATTCGGCTGCTACGTCTCAAAAACCCCAGAAAGTATTAGACGTAATTGATAGTTACTATCGAGAGATAAATGCGAATGTGCACCGAGGTGCATACCGACTGGCTGAACAAGCTACTACGGCTATGGAAGAAGCTAGAGAAAAAGTATCTAGCTTCATAAAATCTGACCGTTCCGAAGAAATAATATTTACCAAAAATGCTACAGAGTCAATGAATCTTGTGGCGAGGTCTTGGGGTGAGTCCAATCTTAATGAAGGCGATGTAGTTCTTGTTTCCTCGCTTGAGCATCATGCGAATATTGTTCCATGGCATCAACTCGCTGAGTCTCGCGGTATTGAAGTGCGTTGGATTCCTTTAACCGAATCAGGCTTATTTGATCTCACCGATCTTGATCGATTACTTGATGGGGTGAAACTCGTGGCAGTTTCAGGTGCCTCAAATGTTCTTGGCACCGTTCCTCCTGTTCGTATGCTTGCTGACGCTGCGCATAATGTTGGAGCACTCTGTTTAGTTGATGCCAGCCAATATGTCCCCCATCGGCCTACAGATCTAGCTGAACTTGGATGCGATTTTCTTGCTTTTACTGGACACAAGATGTGTGGCCCAACCGGAATAGGCGTACTTTGGGGACGATCAGAACTTCTTGAAAGTATGCCTGCGTTTCTTGGCGGCGGAGAAATGATTCTTGATGTGACTAAAGAAGGTTTCACCACGAATACCATTCCTTGGAAGTTTGAAGCTGGCACTCCCCCAATTGCTGAAATAGTCGGTCTTGGAGCAGCTGTCGATTATCTTGAATCAGTCGGCATGGAAAATGTTTTAGATCACGAAAAAACTCTTACCAGTTATGCCTTGCAAACATTGAGCGACCGTTTCGGTAACGATTTAATTATCCATGGACCAAACGACGTTTCTGTACGCGGGGGCGTTCTCTCTATGTGCTACCAAGATGTTCACCCGCATGACGTAAGTCAGATTCTTGACAGTCATGGGGTGTGTGTGCGTGCTGGTCATCATTGCGCCAAACCATTGATGAAACTACTTGATGTAAATGCAACAGTTAGGGCCTCGCTTTATTTATACAATGATGAATCGGATGTTGATGCATTGGCTGATGCTTTGGAAGCAACTGGCCAATTCTTTTCACCGTAATTAAGAAACTATTAAAATTCGCTTATGTCTGGATTAGAAGACCTTTATAGAGAAATCATTCTTGATCACTATCGGAATCCGAGGAATCAAGGAGAATTGGAGACTCCACCTGCGGTGATGGCAGAAGGTTTCAATCCCCTTTGTGGCGATGAAGTAACTGTTCATATTCATGTAGAAGATGGTGTGATAGTCGACATGAAGTTTGGTGGGCATGGCTGCTCAATTAGTCTGGCTTCTGCTTCAATGATGACTACCGTCACCACTGGAAAATCTCTCAGCGAAGCTAAAGACATCATTTACTCTTTTAAACAAATGATGTCCATCCATGAAGGACGTCTTGAAGAAGGCTCAGAAGAAACTGATTCACCAATGGCAGGCCTTGGAGATCTTCAAGCCCTCCAAGGCGTTGTGAAGTTTCCTGTACGGATCAAGTGTGCAACTCTTGGATGGAACACTCTTGAACAATGCTTCGAAGAATTAGCTTCCCAGTAACGTCAGAACCTTAATTATCAAGAAGGCCTTGGTAACCCTCTTCTTCTAAACGCTCTACCAGTTCAGGCCCTCCGGTCATTTGTATACTTCCGTCATTCAGGATGTGTATGTGATCAGGTTCTAAGACTTCTAACAGCCGGCTGAAGTGAGTTATAGCCAGAACACCAAGGTTTTGCTCTTGAGTGAAGTCTTGGATACGTTGTGACACTGCAGCAAGGGCGTCTACGTCTAATCCTGAGTCAATTTCATCCAATACGGCATAACGGGCGCCTAATACCCCAAGTTGTAATGTTTCATTTCGTTTCTTTTCCCCACCCGAAAGATCAACATTCAGTGGCCGTTCAAGAAATTTTTCTTCAAATCCGATAGTTTCCGCTTCTTCTATCATTTGTTTTCTGATTGTGTCTGTTTCTTTGCCTGCAGCTCGAGCGGCTTCCGTCAAAACAGATTCGAGCGTAACTCCAGGTACCTCGATGGGATGTTGAAGGCAGAGGAATAGTCCATTCTGAGCCCTTTGCCACGAGGGAAGGGAGAGTAGATCTTGACCGTCGAGGGTTACTTGACCGTCAGTTACTTTGTATTCCGGATGGCCCATAAGAGCATAAGAAAGAGTTGATTTGCCTGACCCATTTGGGCCCATGACTACATGAACTTCACCGGGGCGAATCTCCATGTTGACGCCCTTCAATATTTCTTTGCCAGATACAGAAACATGAAGATTCTCTATTACGAGTGAGGAATTCGTCATAGTTCTATCACCACATTTTCTCCATCTAGTGAGACAGGGAATTTTTTTACTGGTTTGATGGCTGGAAGAGTCAGAGCTTCTCCGGTCTCTAGAGAGAAGAGGCTTCCATGTTTGGGGCATTCAATTGTTCGGTCGCTTTCATCTATTTCGCCACTTTCAAGAGAAATATCAGCATGACTGCAAAGAGATTCGATAGCAAAGTATTCTTCATCGATTTGAACAACCAGAATTGATTGTCCTTCTACTTCTACAACCTGAACGTTGCCTGTTGAGAGGTCGCCTAGGGAGCAAACGGGAATTTTATTCATCTCTATTCACTCCCCTCTTCTTGGTTGAGAGTGCGTCGATCTAATTTTCCTATAATCGCTTCTGTTAGCAGCTCGGATACTTCATTGATTGGAAAAGAGGAAACGATTTCATCAAAGAACCCTTCAAGTATGAGCCTCTCAGCAACCGGAGTGGGCACTCCGCGGCTTTCCAGGTAAAACAATTCATTTTCGTCTACTGGAGAGACGGTTGAAGCGTGGCTACATACAACATCATTATTTTCTATTTCTAGGTTGGGGATGCTTTCTGCCCAGGCTTCTGGATCTAGTTTGATGTTTCGGTTTGTTTGGTTTGCTCGAGTCCGCGATGCGTCAGGGCGTATTTTGGTTAGGCCACTATAGATAGAGCGAGAAGAGTCACTTAACGCTCCTTTGAAAAGTAAATCGCTTGTTGTGTCTGAGCTGACATGATCTTGGAAAGTTCGAAAATCCATTGTTTGGTCGTCTTCGCCAAAATATGCCGCATTAATTCGACTAAACGCCCCTCTTCCAGTCAAACGGCAATCCGTTCGAGTTCTCGCATATTCTCCTCCGAGTCCGGCGACAAAAAACTCTGCGGTGGAATCTTGGCCTGCATCAACAGCTTGATGGGAGAATTGCCAGGTTTGTGCGCCAAGGTTTTGAACTACACAGTGGCTGTATCTTGCGGCTTGTCCTACTTTTACTTCTAGAACTGGTGATATAACTGCTTCTATGTTTGAAGATGTTTGGATCTCTACTACTTTTGCTTCGGAATTTTCTTCACAATGAACCATGATTCTTGGAAACACTGCTTCATGAGTATCAGTCAGACTGACTATCACGATCGGGTTCTCTAATACTGTTCCTTTTGGCACTACGACGATAAGGGGCTCAGGTCCGAAAGCTCGATTCAAATATCCGAAAATATCAACGGGTTTTTCTAGTGCCGCTCCGAAGTATTTCGCTCCGTCTTCCAAATCGCCTACCGGGCAGATAGTGATTCCTGCTTCTTCAGCTTCTTCGCCAATGGTGATGTTTGTGATCCATCCATCTTGAAGGACAATGATCGCGCTGGGTGAAGAAAAGCGGTCAAGTGGTATTGACGCGAGGTTTTCCGGCCGTTCAGATTTCGGAGTTAACTCACTTAAATTAAGTTCATTTACTCGGGAGTATCGCCATACTTCTTCTTCAGTGTCAGGAGCTTCAACTTCATTCAGTTGCGTGTATGCGTCATTTCGAATTTCATTTAGCCATTCTGGACCAGGTAAGGACTCTGAAATGGTTGGTGTGAAGCCTTGTAGATTTGAGTTTCCCATTACAAACACTCATCGATTTGACAGGTAAAAATAAAGCAATTTAATTTCCCGAACACTTGATTTATCCTATCGCTATAGGAGAAATACTCATCGGTAAAATGGGTCACTTCGAAACATTTATCAGATCTTTTACCCAACTCGCATAACAAGTGGTTTAAAGGCAAGTATGTATCTAACTAGGAAAGGAATTAAATGAAAGTTGGCATAGCGTTCGCAAATATTATGAATTTTGGTACTCCTGAAGGAAGTATCCAATTCGCTCAAGCTGCTGAGAAAGCAGGATTTGAATCTCTTTGGACGGTTGAGCACGTCATTTACCCTTCAAATTACGATTCGAAATATCCGTATGATCCCAGCGGTCAAATGGCGATGGCCCCAGATACAGATTTGACTGATCCGCTCATATGGCTTACTTGGTTGGCCGCTAACACTTCCACAATCAGACTTGGTACTGGAATCATCATCCTTCCTGAACGGAATCCTTTAGTGCTTGCCAAACAAGTCGGTACTTTAGATTCCTTTAGCGGCGGTCGAGTTGAACTCGGTATCGGAGTTGGATGGCTTAAAGAAGAATTTGAAGCGCTTGGTATTCCTTGGGAGCGCCGTGGGCCACGCACAGATGAGTACGTTGCAGTGATGCGAGAGTTGTGGAGCGGAAATGAAGTTTCCTTTGATGGTGAATTCGTTTCCTTTGACAAAGTATCTTCGAATCCGAAACCATTGAATGGGTCTGTTCCTATAACTATTGGGGGACACAGCGATGCTGCGGCGAAACGCGCTGGGCGTATCGGTGACGGATTCTTTCCCGGTAAAGGAGACTTGAATCATATGATGAGCCTCGTTCGTGAATCTGCGGAGAAACATGGGCGTGACGCGAGCCAAATAGAGGTCACCTGGGGAAGTAATGAATTGATGGGATCTGATCCCGTTGCCGCTGCTGAAGAGATGAAAGAAAAAGGAGTTTCGCGTCTCATTGTTCCATCGATCATGTTTTTGAATAACACGGAAGAGCAGTTAGCTGAGTTTGGAGAACGAGTCCTCTCAAAGATTGCGGATATCTAAAACTAGGTATAAAAACTGAATCTATTCTTGCATTTCAGATTCTTGGTATAGATGCCTAAGATCTCCGGGCTGTATACGCGACTGTTCAGCGTATTGATCAACATCTTTTTCTTTGAGTCGTATAACGCGACCAAATCTGAATCCGGAAAGCAGACCTTCGTCTATTAGTCGATACAACGTTCTGGTGGTAACACCTAATCTTTTTGACGCTTCACTTGAACTGAGCCAAGTCACTCCTTCTAGCGAAGGAGGGGTTTCGTGGTCCTGTGATTCCATCTTCTAATCTTCTCATTTCCAGTGTCGTTGAACAACCTTTAAAACACTTTCTCAGCGTGGCACTTCGTGTTGAAACATGCTCAACTTCTCACATGGAGTATTTTGAAGTTGAAACCCCTGTTACTGGAACTGTTTGGAAAATAAACTTTCAAGTCGGCGAAGACATTAATCAGGGTGATGTGATAATGATCATGGAAGCCATGAAGATGGAGATACCGGTTGAGTCTCCAGCGTCCGGCAAACTTAAAGAGCTACTTGTATCTGAAGGAGATCAAGTCTCAGAAGATGATGTAGTGGCGATAATCGAAGCCGCCTGACTCCTAGGGTCGATATTTAATATTTGAGGGTCCGGCTGTTCTTAAAGGCGCCGCTAAATTAGCGAACTCACATAGAAGAGGGCGTGTTTCTCTAGGGTCAATTATTTCTTCAACATAAAATGCTTCTGCGGTACGAAATGGAGATCTGACTTTGTTTAATCGTTCAGTGATTTCTTCAAGTAACGCTTCAGGGTCGTCAGAGGCTTCTAAGTCGGAACGATACGCAGCTTCAACTCCGCCTTCTACGGGAAGTGAACCCCAATCCCCCGATGGCCATGCATAGCGGTATTGAAAACGATCGGATGCTGAGTGGGCTGCTCCGGCAACACCAAATACTTTTCTGACAAGGATCGAACACCAAGGGACTGTCGCTTGAAAAACTGCAGCCATAGCTCTTGACCCATGACGAATCGTGGCTGCTTTTTCTGCTTCGGTACCAATCAAGAAACCAGGGTTCTCTACTAAATGCACCACGGGAAGATGGAAAGTCTCAGCGAAATCTACGAAACGAACAACTTTTTGGGAAGCATCAGCAGTCCAACTGCCACCATAGTGCATTGGATCTCCAGCCATAACTGCGACGGGCCACCCGTCTAAACGCGCCAGTCCTGTAATTACTGATCGCCCGTAGTTCTTACCCATTTCAAAGAAAGATTCTTTATCGAGAACCGACTCGATGATTGTGCGCATTTTGTAAACTTTTCGACGGTCTCGCGGAATGATAGTTAACAACTCTTCATCTCTGCGTTCTGGATCGTCTGTTATCGGGCCGCGAGCCGGTAGTTCATAAACAGAGGAAGGAAGGTAGGAAAGAAACTTGCTGCATTGTTCAAATGCTTCTTCCTCTGAGTTGACTTCGTCATCTATAGCACCGCTGCGAGTTTGGAGGCGACTCCCTCCTAGGCTCTCTTTATCTACTTGCTCTCCGCCTAATCGATTTACTACTGGTGGCCCGGCTACAAACATCTGAGAAAGTTTTTTCACCATTATTGAATAGTGACTAGTGACCATCCGTGCGGCACCGAGCCCCGCTACTGGTCCAAGAGCGAGTGAAACGACGGGAACAGTTGACAGATTAGTAATAGCATGTTCCCAGCCAACTACGGCAGGTACATAGGTTCGTGAACCTCCTCCATGCCCTCCAGTTGTTTCTTTCTTCTTCTTTGGATCTGAATCCAAAGATTTGACGGAGCCACCTCCGCCGGTGCCGTCAACTAAGCGAATAATTGGGAGTCGTAGTTCTCCTGCCATTCTCTCTGCAGCTACTTGTTTCGCTGGAATAGATGCGTCTGCTGCTCCTCCGCGAACCGTGAAATCATCGCCTGCGACCACTACTGGTCGTTCATCAATTAGTCCACGGCCAAAAATGAAATTTGCTGCTTGTAGGTCTACTAGGTTTCCTTCTTCGTCGTAAGTGGGTCGTCCGGAAATCTTGCCTATTTCATGAAAGGAATTTTGGTCAAGAAGTTTGTTTATTCGTTCGCGAATATTTAGTTTTCCGCGTTCACGTTGACGGTCTACTTTTTCTTTGCCGCCCATTCTTTCTGCGAAAGTTTCACGAGTTCGGAGTTCTTCAAGTTCTGACTCCCATCCCTCTTCTTCCATAACTCTCTCCAAATCAATGCTTTAAGTTTCAACCATTAACTGGCTGAATTAGCTAAGAACTATCTTTCCTTCTTCATCTATCACAGAACCAATGATTGATGCACTGTGGCCGGATGTAGCAAGTTCATTTAAAGCTTCCTGTGCTTTACTTTCATCAACCCCAAAAAGTAAACCTCCAGAGGTTTGTGCGTCTGCTAATAATAAAACTTCGGTTTCATCGCAGTCACCTTTTTCTAACCGTTCGTTTAGCCATTCGAGATTGCGACGACTTCCGCCCGGTATAAATCCCGCTTCGGCCAATTCTCGGGTTTCTGGAAGAAATAAAACTTCTTGTGTGTTGATCTGTGCCCCAACCTTAGATTCTTCTACTGCTCTACCTAGGTGGCCTAATAATCCAAATCCGGTGACATCGGTAGCTCCTGTAGCCCCAAATTTGAGTGCTATTTGAGAAGCTGTGTCGTTCAACATAACCATGGATTTCATCGCCGCTTGTGCCGTTTCAGTAGATGCTCCGTCATTTTTTATCGCCGTAGTAATGACACCCACCCCCAAAGGTTTACTAAGAAGTAGTTTTTGTCCGACTTTCAATCCTGCATTTGTTAGAAGATGCTCCGGGTGGGCTTCGCCGACAACTGCTAGTCCAAATTTTGGTTCAGGGTCATCTACCGTGTGACCACCAGCGATGGCGAATCCCGCTTGCTCAGCAATATCTTGCGCGCCAAGAAGAACCTCTGATAAAAGGTCCGTGGGTAATTCTGAACTATTCCATCCGACCAGATTTAACCCAAGTAAAGGTTTGCCACCCATTGCGTAAATGTCTGAGACTGCGTTAGCTGCTGCTACCTGTCCCCAAATACGCGGGTCATCAACAACCGGAGTGATGAAATCTGCTGTGACCACTAACGCCCGATTGTTGTCTAAACGCCAAACGGCAGCGTCGTCACCGGTAACCGCTCCTACGAGGAGATCTGGGTTACTTGTTGGAGTCAGTCGACGCACTACGTGCGCCAGTTCGCTCGGAGCGAACTTGCAGCCTCAACCAGCGCCGTGACTGTACTGAGTGAGTCTTTTAACCACGTTGCACCTCCTCTCTGCTTCCTGCCTACCTTTACCCTATGGTCAGTGAGGGCTTGGTTGGTGTTTTCGCCAATTTTAAAGAGACGAAACAGCTTCTAAAAGTCGGTCCACTTCTTCATCGCCTATGTAGGCAGTGATTCCTGCTCGAACTGCGCCTTGTTCTAGATGTAAACCCAATGGCTCCATTGCATCTACGGCATAGTTATGCCCATCCCAAACCGCCACTTGTGCATCACCCAAATGCTTTGCAACATTTTCTGGAGAAAGGCCTTCTACAAGAAACATCAACGTGGGTGCACGGTCAACTACATCTTCAGGACCTGTTACCCCCACAACGCGCACTTTTGGTATCTCATGAAGACCTGAGAGAAGTTTTTTGAAACGTTCCTGTTCATGTGCACTTATATTTTCCATACCGATGTCTAAAAGGAATTTTCCTGCGGCTTCTATACCGGCAAGAGTCTCCCAAGAAGGCGTCCCGTATTGCCATCGCCCTGCTCCTTGAGATGGAGCGGGGCGAATTTTATAAGCAGGTAAATCAGAGAGAAGGTCCGAGGCCATCCAGAGAACTCCTGCATGTGGCCCATACCATTTGTACGAAGATGTCGCATAAAGGTCACATCCGATCTCCCCTATGTCAACTTTGACGTGTGGAGTTCGATGCACACCATCTACCGCTACTCGGGTTCCGTTTGCATGAGCTGCCTGAGCGATTGAGACAATATCAGGCATTGTTCCTATTGCATTAGAGCCACCCGATACTGCAACCCATTTCGTTTTATTTGTAAAAAGATCAGTTACTACTTCTACGGGCAAGCGGCCTGTTTCACCATCCATTTCTGCCATGCGCACATGTGCTCCTGCTTCTTCAGCTGCGATTTGCCAAGGAGAAACGTTTGCTGAGTGATCAAGAGTGGTGCAGATTATTTCGTCCCCTGGAGACAATGACTTACTTATTGCTCTTGTCACTGCCATTAAATTCGCCGTTGTGCTCGGGCCAAAAATCATGCCTTCTGGATTAGCGCCAAGAAGTTCACCCATGGTGCCACTTACTTGTTCAACCAAAGCATCGCATGCGTCTGCCGCAGGAAAGAACCCATGACTATTGGCGTTATTTCCACTACGTTGCCATTCAGACATCGCGTCTATCGCTGTATCAACTACCTGAGTTCCTGCTGGCCCATCAAATCGAGCCCATCCATTGGATAATCCAGGAAACCTGTCTTTAAGATCTGTGAGAGTATTCATATTCGGGCAGGCTAGTGGTGGAAAAAGTGTTATACCTATTTAGGAAGGAAAAGAACGACAAGAGATCAAATGAGTGAAGATAATTTAGAAAACTTTGATCAGATAGCAACAGGAGTAGCTGACGCTATTCATGATGGTTATGTCAAATACATAACCTCCTTTCAGGAAATAACTCGCCGCGCCGGTAACCATTTCGCTAATCAGGAGTGGTCAAGTCAAGACCAAGAGGCTGTTCAGCGACTTGGGCTCCACACTCAAGAAGTCAATGCAACGGTGGCTTCCGTTAAAGAAACGCTTAAATCTGTACCGGATCAACGAGGCCTCTGGAGGGCTGCGCGTCTTCATTATCGTCGTCGAATATCCGGAAGATCTGATCTGGATCTTTCAGAGACTTTTTTTAATTCAGTAACCCGAAGGATTTTCACAACAATAGGCATCGATAACGATGTCGAGCTTCGCTGGTTTGGAGCCTCTACTCTTCCAAAAAGTGAGGGTGACTCAAATTTGTTCTCCACTTGGACTCGAACCAGAGATTCGGCTGCCCTTATCCGTTCTATTTTGGAGTCCTACGATTTTAGCATTCCTTGGGTTGATCTTGAGTCTGATGCCAAAAAAGTTGCTGCGAAAGTTGATGCTTTCTTACTTGATGCTTGGGACAACTTAGATTTAGACAACATTGACATGCTTCGTCCTGTTTTTTACCGCAACAAAGGTGCTTACCTCGTTGGACGACTGCGATACCTTAACCGGCTAACTCCCATAGTGATTCCTATAATTCACAGCGAAGGCGGGCTGGCTGCAGACACGGTTCTTCTTACAGAATCGCAAGCTAGCCGCCTCTTCAGTTTTACTCGGTCATATTTCTTCGTGGAATGGTCTCGACCATCAGAACTAGTTGGATTCGTTAAGTCAATGTTGCCACTTAAATCTATTTCTGAGATTTATACGGCTTTCGGTTTCAACCAGCATGGTAAAACCAGCCTCTATCGCGCGCTTTATAGAAATATGCAGAATTCAAATGACAAATTCATTCGCGCACGTGGCACTCCTGGAATGGTAATGGCAGTTTTCACTTTGGTTTCTTTCAACGTGGTTTTTAAAGTCATCAAAGATCGCTTTGACCCTCCGAAAAATACGACACATCAAGCTATAAAAGACTGTTACAAATTGGTTTACCACCATGACCGTGTTGGTCGAATGGTAGATGCACAAGAATTTGAAAATCTTTCTTTTGATGCAGACCGCTTTGACCCCGACTTACTTGAAGAGTTATTAACTGAAGCCAGTAGAACTGTTCGTTTAGTTGGCGATCAAGTGGTCATCTCTCACCTCTACACCGAGCGTCAGGTTTATCCACTCAATCTTTATCTTCGTGAAATGTCTACTGATAAAGCTGAAGCCGCTGCACTGGATTGGGGATCCGCCATCAAAGACCTTGCTGCCGCAAATATCTGGCCCGGTGATCTGTTCACGAAGAACTTTGGTGTAACAAGACATGGAAGCGTAGTTTTCTATGACTACGACGAAATATGTCTTATCGAAGACTGTCGCTTTAGAGAAACTCCTGAATCAAATAGCTACGAAGAAGAAATGAGATCTCAACCTTGGTTTGCTGTTGAGCGGGGGGATGTATTTCCTGAACAATTCCCAACTTTTATGGCGTTCCCCTCTGGAATAGATAAAAAAATATGGGAACGCTTCAAGACCGTCCATGGAGATCTCTTTTCTACTGATTTTTGGAAAGATGTTCAAACGCAACTTTCAAATAATCAACTTCCAGATTTTTATCCATATCCAGAACATCTACGGTTTCGTCGCCAACCTTTAAGAGGAAAGTAGTAAAGTCAGCATTATGAGCAGACCTGTACTTATTGCCCCCTCTATCCTTCCAGCCGATTTTTCACGATTGGGTGAAGAATGTTTAGCCCTTCAAGAAGCAGGAGTTGATCGAATCCACTGGGACATCATGGATGGTGTATTTGTTCCAAACCTAACGGTCGGCCCTGATGTTGTTGCCTCAATTAGGCCCTTACTTTCCATAGACTTTGAAGCCCATTTGATGGTAGTTGACCCAGACTTGCTCGCTCCTCTCTATATCGAAGCAGGTTGTTCCACAATTCTTGTTCATGCAGAAGCTTGCACTCATCTGCATAAAACATTGGCAACCATCAAAGATTTGGGAGCTACTCCAGCTGTTGCTCTTAATCCTCACACCCCGCCAGAAGCTATAAGTCAAGTCCGAGATCTTCTTGGCTTAGTTCTGGTGATGACAGTGAACCCAGGTTTTGGCGGCCAAACCTATATTTCTGAAATGGAATCTAAAGTAGTAAGAGTTGCGGAGATGCTTGAAGGATATGACTGCGATATTGAAGTTGATGGCGGAATAGGACCATCTACGATCGCAGCCGCAGCAGCCGCTGGCGCTAACGTCTTCGTATCTGGAAGTGCTTTGTTTCGTGACCCTGAAGGTTTAGCTCACGCAACTGGGGATTTAAGACAAAGAGCGGAAGAGGCTAGAAATTGAAGGTAGAAATACATATGTGTCCTCTGCTCACATCGCGATAGCCTGCTTTACATGACTGAACATTTAATAACTGACTCTACGACCTCTTTAAATGCTGATGTAGTTGCGGATGGCCGCTTTGATGTCTTCAGCCGACTACTTAAAGATCGAATAATCGTTCTAGGAACTGATGTTAATGATGAAGTTGCTAACTACATCAGCGCTCAGATGCTTTTCCTTGAATCTCAAGATTCTGAAAAACCGATTTGGCTTTATATCAACTCTCCTGGTGGTTCTGTTACTTCAGGAATGGCGATTTACGACACTATGCAGTTTGTCGGCCCTGAGGTTGGAACTATCTGTATGGGTCTTGGCGCTTCTATGGGTCAGTTCTTACTATGCGCTGGTGCTCCTGGTAAGCGTTACGCACTCCCCCATGCACGCATCATGATGCATCAACCACTAGGAGGAGTTCGGGGTCAGGTTTCCGATATTGCTATTCAAGCTGAGCAAATGGCTTATACCAAGAGAATGCTTCAAGAACGAATAGCTGAACATACCGGACAGAAAGTTGAAACAATAGAAGCTGACAGCGACCGTGACCGCTGGTTCACCGCCGAGGAGGCTCGTGACTATGGCATTATTGATCAAGTGATTGTTCGTCGCGGAGAAATGCACTAACCAAACAGCTAAAGGCTCTATGCCTTTAGCTCAAAGCCTGCGGACGTGGCGAAATTGGCATACGCACCGGCTTTAGGAGCCGGCGCCGCAAGGCATGGGGGTTCGAGTCCCCCCGTCCGCACGTGAACAAGAGAAATATATCTGTTGATACTGATCACCGCCTGTCAAACGAGGGGGCGCATTTAAGCGACCTTGTTGCTTCGTCTCCGTCGGGAATGTTTCTGCTTGATTCTCAACTTCAATGTGTAGCTGTAAACGATCACTGGAGTTCTCTCACCGGACAAGACATTAACGAAGCTCTTGGAGAAGGATGGAGAGGCCATTTAGACCCAAGCGGAAAGCAAGATTTTCTTTCTGAACTGAGCGATGCCCTTACCAATCAAAGAGGTCTCCGAGGACGGCTTCGGCTACGGGATACGTCTGGTGATCCTTGCTGGATAGATCTCTCTGTAACTCCTGTCCAATCAGGTGGTCTGGTAACTTTCGCTGATGTCACTGGGCAGTTAGATGAGGCTTTGAGGGCGCAAGAGTTAACCCGAGTGTTGGAAGCTAGTCCTGATTTAGTGGCGATTTTAGATCCATTGGGTCGAAATGTGAGGTGGGCTAATGCCGCTCTTGAAGAGTTAGCCCCGGGAATAGTTGGATCAAGACTTCTTGATCTACTTGATGGCTGGTCTCAAGCACAGTTCGCTGCTACTGCTTTACCTTCAATAAGGTCACGAGATATTTGGAGAGGGGAATTTCGGCTAAACGTTAGAAAGATCGGGACTGTAAAGAAAGTTCCTGTATCTGCTTTGTTGGTAGCTCATCGAACAGAAAACCATCAGATTGAAGCCATTTCTTTAGTAGCAAGAGACTTAAGTGATTTACATGCTGCCCAAAGGCGCGTAGAAGCTTCTGAAGTCCGGCTGGCAGCTTTAGTAGAACATGCTTCCGATTTAGTAGCTGTAATCGGGAATGATGGGAAAATTATTTACGCTAGTCCTGCCGTTGGTCGTGTTCTTGGACGAGATGTTTTAGCACTTGAAGAAACCCCAGTAATTGAACTAGTGCATGAAGATGATCGTGATGATTTGAGCAAACAGGTACCAGAGATGCTTTCAACTCCTGGAATGTCTCCCCCCTTTGATGCACGAATCTCTCATGAAGACGGAACTTGGCTGCATATGGAGATAGTTGCTACGAATCTGCTGGACAACCCCGCTGTAGCTGGTGTTGTAGTTAATGCACGTGACATAACTGAAAGAGTTGAAGTGGCAGCCCAGTTAGAAGAACGCGCCTTTCATGATGAATTAACTGGCCTTCCTAATCGAGCTCTTCTGCTTGAACGTCTCCGCGATGCATTACATCGCTCTTCTCGCCATGATTTTATGGTTGGTGTTCTCTTTCTGGATCTTGACAACTTCAAAGTAGTTAATGACTCTTTAGGTCATGGATCTGGTGACGATCTTCTACGAGAAGTTTCTCGAAGGCTGGAAACAACAGTACGACCTGGAGACACTGTGGCCCGTTTAGGCGGAGATGAATTCGTTGTTGTAATTGGTGACATGGCCAGAACCACGGATGCGTTAGTTGCTGCTGAACGTATCCGTAGCTCGCTTTCCACCCCAGTGGAATTGGGTTCAGAGTCAACAGTGGTGACTACCAGTATCGGTATTGCATTAGCGCATGGGGAAGAAACGCCCGATGATCTTCTCCGCGACGCGGACACTGCCCTTTATCGCGCCAAAGAAAAAGGGAGAGATCGTGCTGAAGTTTTTGACGATCATCTTCGAGATCAAGCGGTGCGTCGACACAGCGTAGAGCAAGAATTGAGACAGGCTCTAGAGGACAACCGAATTGAGGTTTATTTTCAGCCTGTTGTGCGCATATCAGATGGTGTAGTTGTCGGAGCGGAGGCTTTAGCGAGAATAAGAGCGGAAAGCGGTGACCTTCTCTTACCCGATCAGTTTATTGATGTGGCTGAAGACACTGGCCTCATAGCTGATCTTGGAAGTCAGGTCTTAAGTATCGCTTTAAATCGGCTGGGAAAATGGAACACCTCTAGTAAGAACCCGCTAAATATGGCAGTCAATGTTTCGGCAAGGCAACTCTCTGACCCTGCTTTTCCTGAAGTCATAAGATCTGCTTTAAGTGAGAACAATCTTGATTCTTCATTGGTGGCTCTGGAATTTACCGAAAGCGCCCTTATCGTTGCCAATCCTGTCACTGGAAGAGTGTTGGAGGAGTTGACTGCTCTTGGGGTGCAAATAGGACTTGATGATTTCGGAACTGGTTTCTCATCTTTGGCTTACCTCAAAAGATTTCCAATCAATTTCTTGAAGATAGACCGTTCCTTCATGTCGGGGCTAGGAACTAGCGATGATGACACCGCTATTGTTACAGGAACAATTGCTTTAGCTCACAGTTTGGATCTTGAAGTTGTTGCTGAAGGTGTTGAAACTGAAACGCAACTCACGCAGTTAAGTAAATTGAAATGTAACTTTGCTCAAGGTTTTCATTTTTCAGAACCAGTTACCGACGCAGAGTTTGATCGATTCGTTAACCGCACCTTTGACCCATCAGAAGTTTCAACAAACTAGTTTCTAAGCATTTCCATAAGGTTGCGTAAAGCACGACCTCGGTGAGAAATTAGATGTTTCTCTTCACCCATTTCCGCAAATGTTAAGCCATCACCTTCGTAAGGGATGAACACCGGATCGTAACCAAATCCTCCATCCCCTTTACGCGATTCTGAAATAGTTCCTTCAACTACACCTGTGGCAATGATTTCACTTCCATCGGGATAACAAATCATCGCTACCGTTTGAAAGCGAGCTGTTCGTAGTCTCGGAGGCACACCTTTTAGGTTGTGGAGCAGTTTGTCTACATTGTCTTGATAAGTCGCTTCTTCACCGGAGTAGCGCGCTGACCGTACCCCTGGTTCCCCGCCCAAAACGTCGACGCTGAGTCCAGTGTCATCTGAAAGAGAGGGCAATCCAGTTGCTTTAAGGATTGCTTGTGCTTTGAGTCTGGCATTATCTTCTAATGTTTCCCCGTCTTCGATTACCTCTGGGGCTCCTTTGGGTCGAGGAATCAAAGTAACGAGATCACTAAGCACTGCCGATATTTCTTCTACTTTGTCTGGATTCGCACTAGCAACTACTAGCTCCGGCAGCATCTTTCAAAGCCTATTTCCGGGGTGATGGAGGATCTGCTAATAGATTTTTTTGATTTCTAATAATTTCATCAATTCCTGCTGAAGCGAGTTCAATTAGTTCATCTAATTGTGAGCGAGTAAACGTAGCCTCTTCTGCTGTTCCTTGAACTTCGACAAACTCCTGAGAGCCGGTCATAACTACATTGAAATCTACTTCCGCTGCTGCATCTTCAATGTAGGGAAGATCAAGACGAGCTTCGCCCTCAATGATTCCCACAGAAATAGCTGCTAGTTGGTCGGTAATCGGATTTGCTTCAAGTTCGCCATTTTGAACCAAGCGACTAAACGCATCATGCAAAGCGACAAACCCTCCACAGATTGATGCCGTTCTTGTTCCACCATCTGCTTGAAGAACATCGCAGTCAACTGTTACTTCTCGCTCTCCTAAAGCATCTAAATCAACAACTGCCCTGAGGGAGCGGCCAATCAATCTTTGAATTTCTTGGCTTCTTCCAGAAGTCTTTCTTCTTATTCTTTCATTACTTGAACCAGGAAGCATGGCGTATTCTGCTGTTACCCATCCTTTTCCTGTGTTACGCAACCACGGTGGCACAGAGTCATTTACCGAAGCGGTGCATAAGACTCGAGTGCGGCCGAAAGACACTAAGCAAGAGCCAAGCGCCATTTCTGTGAAATCTCTTTCAAAAGAAACTTCCCGTAGTTCATTATTTTGTCGGCCATCCGGTCGCACAGGCACTCCTCATGTTTGTTTGATCCTTTAGGCAATCTATCTCAACTCTTGGTTATTGATTGAACAATGTTCTTTATCATTGATTATCTTGCAATGACAAGAAAGTCGATGCCGCTTAGCGGTACTCTTTTAATGTGTCTAAAAGTAACGATCGTGTAATTGCGACGAACCGCCAAGCGGGTCGAAACTACGAGTTGTTTGACTCTTGGGAGGCTGGATTAGTTCTCTCTGGAAGTGAAGTTAAATCGCTACGAGAGTCAAAAGTTCAGATTTCAGAAGCTTTTGGTCGTGAAGAGAACAGCGAGTTATGGCTAATTGGGCTTCATATTGCTCCATATAGAAGCAATCATACGTTTACTCATGAACCAGATCGACCGAAAAACTTCTCTTGCATCGTAAAGAAATTGAACGTATTTCTAGTCGACTTAACCGAGATGGGTTGACTTTAGTTCCTCTTTCTCTTTATTTCTCCAAAGGTAAAGCCAAAGTAAAGGTCGCCTTGGGTCGGGGTAAATCTGATTACGACAAGAGGCAAACCATCGCAAAGAAAGACGCTGATAGAGAAACTCAGAAAGAATTAGGTAGAAGACAAAAAGAAGTTTAAATCAAATACTTTTTTATCAGTTCTGCGCATCCAACAATGCAAGCAAGAAGATAAGAACTGAACTTGAGAATCGCTGAGCTTGCGCTCCATTCATAGAAGAACCGGCAACGCTCTCTAACGCACTTTGTGTGCCATCGCTAGCAGTGTAAAGAGTCGTGGTCTGTTCGCTCCCAACACAATCTGAACAGATAGGTGCCCATTCTGCTGCCCCTGGTGGAAGCAAAGCCCGCAGGAATGCAAGCAGTCCCACAGCTGTTTTTTGAAATTCTTCAACACCCATACCAAAGGAGCTTGCTGAGTTGTTGAGATTTGTCATTTCTTCTGATGTGTAACCCACAGTGATCGTGTACTCCTCTACGTCCTCTTCTGGGAATGAGTCAGATGCATCAAATGGTGCTGGGTTGATTGTGAAAGAAGAATCGGAGAGTCCTTCATCGTTTCCGTTGCTCGTTGCCGCTCTAACTAAATAAGAGCCTGCACCAAGTGTTTGGGCGGAAATAGTCATCGGAGATGTTTGACCTGATGCGACTTGCGCTCCATCCCCTGCTATTTCAAGATCGACGCAAAAGACGTTCCCTTGATCCAAACCAAAAGAATCCTTTACTTCTACATACCATGTTCCAGCTGTGGCTAAACCGTCGAAAGTTGAAAGTGGTTCTTCAGGTTTGAATTGCCCTAAATAGGGAGCAGATCCATCTACAACAGAAGTTGTCGCGTCATCGTCGAAAATAGTCATCGTTCCAGAGCAGTCTTTAGACCCGGATCCAAGGTCATCCCCGTTTGATCCTTCTCGGTCCATGAGTACCACTGTCGTTCCATCGGGGTGACGGAGTGAAACTGTCAAATCGGACATCCACGTATGGTTAGCTCTTAGACCCAAAGCAACTTCACGTACAGCTCCCGAGTTAGGAATACTGACTGGTATTAAGAGGGTTGTGTGATCTTGAATTGGGCTGGTCTCCCCTAGTTCTTTAGGTGCCTTATTAACCGAATGAGCGAAGATTGTTAGTGGATCTGAGCTCGTAGAAGTCCAGGAGACAGTAATTGTTTCATCGTGGTTGTATGTCTCCCCTCCATTAGGTGAGAGAATCTCTATTTCTACAGGGGGTTGAGTAGTGGTTGTAGTAGTTGTCGTGGTTGTTGGGCTTGGGCTTCCTCCGCCCGCTATAAAGAAAACAGCGTCTGACTCATCATGAGCAAGCCCGCTATCTACTCTCGCTATCAAGTTTTTTCCTGCTAATGCTTCAGGAACTGTCCAAGATACGGTCCCATTTGCGACAGGAACATTCGTTGCT
>QCKS01000021.1 GCA_003215175.1 Acidimicrobiales bacterium AG-410-I20 | reverse complement strand
CTTTGTCCAGAACGGCAACGTTATCGATTCCATGATTTTTAGCGAGGTAATATGCTGTTGCCAGGCCGTGCACTCCACCGCCAATAATGACTACATCGTAAGTATCTTTCAGGTCCTCATAGCCCCACATACGTGGCCACGCGCCACGGGATAAGCCATGCTTAATTAGCTTCAGTCCTGAGTACTTATAGGGGAATCGTTTCATTTAACTCCGCAATCGAACGAATCTTTCAATTTTAAGAAGTGAGTACTAGAAAAATATCGCCTCACTATCATCGCGAGAATCTTAGAGGTTAAAGTGTAAGAATGTCGCAAATTCACGTAATTAGTCACCCCCTCGTTCAGCATAAATTAACGCAAATGCGTAGAGCAGAAACCCCGAGTGAACGCTTTAGACAACTGTTAAATGAAACAAGTCTGCTTTTAACTTATGAAGTAACTCGAGATCTACCTCTAGTAACCACAGAGATCACCACACCGCTAACGGAAATGGAAGCCCCTGAATTGGTCGAACACCCCGTAGTCATCTCTATTCTTCGAGCCGGAAATGGCTTATTAGACGGAGTTTTACAAGTCATTCCAGGAGCACGTGTTGGCCATGTCGGCCTTTACAGAGACCATGACACACTGGAAGCAGTGGAGTATTACTGCAAGTTTCCTCCCATCGAAGGAAAGACTGCGATTGTTGTAGACCCAATGCTTGCGACTGGGAACTCTGCAGCAGCCGCTCTTAGTCGAATAAAAGAAGAGAACCCAGCAGAAGTCCGATTCCTCTGTTTATTGGCAGCACCAGAAGGGATCGAAGGCCTTCAATCAGCTCATCCTGATGTATCTATCTGGACAGCCTCAATCGATGACCAGCTAAACGAGGTTGGATATATCGTTCCCGGATTAGGTGATGCCGGCGATCGTATCTTTGGAACGACATGAACCAATTGCCTTCTTTTGATGGCGAAAGAACTATTTCCCAAGAGAAAATCGATTTTTTTGCCGACAACGGGCACGTCCGTATTGACCAACTCTGTTCAGAAAATGAACTAACACACTTTTCAGAATCGTTAATACGTGTCGGAACTGATATTGCTTGGAATAAAGATATCCCATTAGAAAAACAGCGAACTTACGATCGAGCATTTCATCAATCAATCAACTTATGGAAGTTAGACCCAATTGCTAAAGCTTTTGTAACCGCTAAGAGATTTGCCCATGTCGCTGCACAACTCCTTCAGGTCGACGGAGTGCGACTTTATCATGACCAACTCTTGAACAAGAAAGCTCAAGGCGGGCACACACCATGGCATCAAGATGCGTATTATTGGCCAATCAAAGGTAGCCAAGCAATAACTATGTGGATGCCTTTAGCGGACATTGATTCGCCAATGGGACTTGTTCAATTCGCTGAAAGAAGTCATTTAAAAGGAGACCTAAAAGGGTCCGCCATTTCAGGAGCTTCAGAAACAGAGTTCAGTGAACTAGTGCACCAAGAAGGATTTTCACTTTCTTCTTACGAGTTCTTCAGGGCTGGCGACGCAACCTTTCATGCGGGCTGGACTTTACACAGAGCAGGGGAGAACAGCACTGAGACAGATAGGCCGGCCATGACTGTTATCTATATTGCTCATGAGTGCCGGATTCAAAAAATTGAACGTAACGAACAGCGTCTAGATTTGGTGATGTACCTACCAGGAGCAGAAGAGGGAGATCTGGCAGTATCTCCAATGAACCCTTTACTTTGGCATCAGGATTCGAACTAAGATCACGGCATGAAGGTACCTTCTGAAAAAAGCTTACGTCGGACACAGCGCCGGGTTTTCAAGTTCTACAGACTACTTTCAAATATTGATACCGATATGCCGACGATACCGACAACTGAGCCTACAATTCTTGTCGCTAACCACCGGAGTCTCGCCGATCTATTTTTAGCCGCAAGCCTCTTTCATGTATGGAGTTGGCCAGTTCGACCATTAGTCGCTGGCGCCTACTTTAAGAAACCTTTAATTGGGAATTTATTGAAAAAGTTAGGAGCAGTACCTGTATCGGGAAGTGATGCAATTGAAAGTGCAGCAGAGATACTTTCTGCAGGAGTCTCAGTTGCAGTAATGGCAGAGGGACGAGTTGTTCCTCCTGAGGAGTGGAAACCCACAGGTGTAGGAGAGCCCAAAATTGGTGTCGCAAAGCTGTCTTTAAAAAGTAACTGCCCAGTTTTAGCAATTGGAGTTGCTGGAACTGAGGATCTTTGGCCGCGTGGCAGAACTCTCCCTCGTCTTTCGCTACGACGTAGGAATACTTCGTCTATTCGACTTAAATCTCTAGGAATAATAGAGGAAACCGAACCTGAGGCAGTTCTCTCAATAATTTGGGACGGAGTTAAAGAAATGGTCGAAGCAGCAGAGGCGGCGCGGAAAGCAAACTAAAAGTGATAAGGGAAATTTGAATAGTCCTGATCCCTTTTTTCGAGAAAAGCATCTCTTCCTTCTATTGCTTCCTCAGATCCATAAGCAAGCCGAGTTGCCTCACCAGCAAACAATTGTTGCCCTACTAGGCCATCATCAATCAGGTTGAATGCGAATTTCAACATTCTTTGCGCCGTCGGACTCTTTTGATTGATTGTTTCTGCCCATTCAAGTGCGGTTACTTCAATCTCTTTATGGGGGATGACTTCGTTAACCATGCCCATTTCAAAAGCTTCTTGAGCAGAATAGTTCCGACCGAGGAAAAAGATTTCTCTCGCTCTTTTCTGGCCAACCTGTCTCGCTAAGTATGCTGATCCAAATCCACCATCAAAACTCGCGACATCTGCGTCTGTCTGCTTAAAAATAGCGTTTTCTTTGCTAGCTAAAGTGAGGTCACAAACTACGTGCAAGCTGTGACCTCCGCCAACCGCCCAACCAGGAACTACTGCTATGACAACTTTTGGCATAAATCTAATTAGTCGCTGGACTTCGAGAATGTGGAGGCGCCCCGTACGTGACTCTTCGACTGTTTCAGAGGTTTCTCCTGTCGCATAACGGTAACCATCTTTTCCACGTATTCTCTGATCTCCACCAGAGCAGAATGCCCAGCCGTTGTCTTTCGGGGATGGCCCATTACCAGTCAAAAGAATAGTTCCGATTTCAGGGGTAACCCGTGCATGATCTAATGCTCTATATAGCTCATCAACAGTTTTGGGCCGAAATGCATTACGAACTTCTGGCCGATTAAAGGCAATACGTACCGTTTTCTGTGATTTAGCTCGATGGTAAGTGATGTCTTCAAAATCGAATTCATCGACTTCATCCCAAAGAGTTGAGTCAAATATTTCAGAGATAACTTTTTTAGCCACAAATAAAGCATAGGCGTTAAATTTTTCTACTGTTCTTCTTCATTTGAATCAACGGTGCACTGTACTCAATTACTCCAGCAGGTAGCATGGGAAAATGGCTTTCCTCAACCTTGAGAAAATTAGATTCTCTGCGCATTCTTCACTTTTGAGAAGGCTTTTTCTTTCTTTTTCTATGCTCTCTTTGTTAGTCATTCCTTCGGCAGCTCTAGCCGACAGCGACGATATTCGGGATGCTCGTGATGATCGAGAAGCAGCCGCCAATGCTGAAGCTGCTGCAGCTGAAGCCCTCGATGTGACTGAAGCTGAACACCAAGAGGTTTCAGATGCGCTTACTGCTCTCGATGATTACATTGAATTACAAGAGGCCAAAATTGCTACCGCACGACAAGCCATTGAAGCAGCAGAAGCAGAGACGACTCTTCGATGGATAGAGGCGGCAGCAGTAGATAAGGAAATTGTTGCTCTCCGGGAACAACTGCAAATATTGGCAGTTGACGCATACGTGCAAAGCATTCGCCCTGGAACTCTTTTAGAAGCTGAAGACTTAACAGCCGGTGCTCGGAAATCAGCGATACTTGATGCGGTGACTGGCGACCGTGAAGACTTAGTTAGTCACTTCACTGCTCTCGAAGCTGACCGTGAAGAAATTGCTCGATCGGCTGAAAATGCGATTATTGACGCCGAACGTCAACAAAGAGAGTTGGAGATTTCTCTCGTCATACTTGATCAAAGAATTGTGGCCAAAGAAACGCTTCAGGATGAATTGCAAGAGCGAATAGCTGAATATGAAGAAGAGGTTCGTGAATTTGAGCGCGAACAATATCTTCTAGCGATTCTTATAGACAATCTGATTGCAGAAGAATTACGAAATTCTGCTCCTGAATTGACTGAAGAGTCTGCTGCTGGCTTCATTATGCCTATTGAAGGAACAATAGGGTCAAGAGATTTTGGGGTGCATGTGCATCCAATCTTTGGAACAGAAAGAATGCACAACGGTGTTGACATCGGATGCGTTATGGATCAACCCATCTGGGCAGCTAAAGCTGGGAGTGTTATTTCATCTGGTTGGAGAAATGGCTACGGAAATACTGTCATGATTGAGCACGAGGGTGGAATAGTAACGGTCTATGCTCACTTAAACCAGGTATTGGTATCTAGTGGACATTCAGTGAACATTGGAGAACTGATTGGTAAGTGTGGAAGTACCGGATGGTCCACCGGGCCACACCTTCATTTCGAGACACGTGTGGGAAGTGTCCCACATGATCCGGTTATTTTTCTACCGTAACTTTTCTATTCCGTCAGACTAAATCTCCGATATATATTGGGCTACTCTGGCGGATAGCCTCTTGCAGTCACCAGAATTTAGAATGTCCTCCTTTTGTCCCCCATACTGCGGTACTCTTCACTCGGGGAAATTCTGAGAGTGGAGCCAATATGACATCAGCAAAAAAGGGATCAGCAGAATTAGAGACAGGACTAACGTTTGATGATGTTCTACTCATACCTAGACGTTCTTCAATTAGAAGCCGTCAAGACGTCTCAGTGAAAACACGACTTTCGCGAAACATCAATATGGATCTTCCAATTCTCGCTGCAAACATGGACACTGTCTGCGAAGAGGAAATGGCGCTTGCTCTAGCAAGGCTAGGTGGCGTAGGAATTATTCACCGTTTCTTACCGGTTGATGCACAAGCAAAAATGGTTGAGAACGTAAAAAAAGAAGATAGTTCTTTTATTGTCGGTGCTGCAGTTGGAACCGACCACGATGCAGTTAGTCGAAGTAAAGCCTTAGTGGCTTCTGGCGCGGATCTCTTAGTGCTTGATATTGCTCATGGGCATGCAGAACACCCAATAAATACGCTTAAAGAACTTAAACAAGAATTTCCTGAAACTGATGTAGTCGTTGGCAACGTAGCTACTCAAGCCGGCGCAGAGGACCTTTGCGAAGCCGGAGCAGACGCGATAAAAGTTGGCGTTGGGCCAGGAGGTGTTTGCACAACAAGGCTGGTTGCTGGGGTTGGCGTACCACAGTTGACGGCAATTTTTTCTGCTAGCGAAATCCCTGTTCCGGTGATAGCTGATGGCGGAATCAAATCTTCTGGTGATATTGCAAAGGCAATAGCTGCGGGTGCAGACAGCGTGATGATTGGATCAATGTTTGCCGGTACGAAGGAAAGCCCTGGAGATGTTGAGTCTTCACCAAGGGGACTCGTGAAACGTGTTAGAGGTATGGCAAGTTTTGAGGCTATTGAAGCTCGCGCCCATAGGCTCGGTGAGCCTGTTGATGACGAATACTTTGAACAAAGAGTGCCAGAAGGTGTCGAAGGTGCTGTTCCTTATAAAGGGGAGGTATCAAAGGTCATCGCTCAACTTGTTGCTGGGTTGAAGAGTGGAATGAGTTACAGTGATGCCCGTTCAATCCCTGAATTTTGGGAAAAAGCAGAATTTATAAAAGTTACTCCTACTGGTTTGAGAGAAAATCAACCCCACGCAACCTTCAATCAGGTATGGGATCCCGCCACATAAGTGGAACTGTTGGCCCATCCTTTATCTTTGCTTCACCAGTAATGCGAAAACCATGACGCTCGTAGAGAGGGACGTTGTCCGGGCTGCTTGATTCAAGGTATGCCGGAATATTTTCCGCATCGCATATTTCTGTAACTGAACTGATTAATGCTGAAGCTAAACCTTTACCACGTGCCTCTGGAAGTGTTCCCACAAATCCTAAATACCAATGTGGTGTCTTTGGTTTCGCTTCCCCGAGGACGAACAAATTTACTAACCGATCGGTGATCCAGTCTTGCCCAAGTATGGCAGTTAACCCAGCCACCATGGCAGAAAAAGTAGAATCATTTGTTGAATCTTTTTCTGGTCTTTCCCAAAGTGCTGCTGCTGAACTGTCATCAGGTTTCACCGGCACTAGTAGTTGGTCTGTAGGACTATTAACTGCGATTCGATTTGCAAAGAATGCTGAAAGTAGCAGAGGCCTCTGCTCCTCGTCTTCAAATAAATAAGCGAGAACAGGGTCATCCTGAAATGCTCTAGTTAAACAAGAAATCGCATTTGGAAACTGATTCGAATCAGCGACCTTCTCGTCGAAAGCCTGGTATGAATTCAAGGTTTAATAGATGGCAATGAGTTCAGCAGCGACTATTAGACCCACAACAATAACGTTCATTAAGCGAACAGCGCCAAGAGGTGCTTTTTCTAAACGTTGGCCCATGTGTGATTTCTTGAACTCCTCTGGCATGTCTTTACCAGCAGCCACAAGATCCTGAACTGCGTCATCAAGCCATAAGACACTCCAAAGTGAACCGAGAACAGCCCAAGCGGCTAGTGCGAGTTGAACCCCAGAGTTTTCGAGGCCTGCCCCGCCAAAACCTAAGACAAGTAAAGTAACTGCGTGTGCTAAAACAAACGGAAGAATAATTCCACGGGCATCAGCTGCGCGAATTGCCATTATTTTTGTTGTTTCATCGAGATTCATATCTGAACTCCTTGTATTTATTAATTAATAAGTTGCTACTAGCCTACGAAAGCTGACGCAAAGACAAGAGACACAATAGTCATAACTTTTATGAGTATGTTCATTGATGGCCCTGAAGTGTCTTTGAATGGGTCACCAACTGTGTCACCTACTACAGCCGCCTTGTGACTTTCGGATCCTTTTCCTCCATGAGAACCAGTTTCAATGTATTTCTTGGCATTGTCCCACGCTCCGCCGGCATTAGCCATGAAAATAGCTAGACAGAAACCTGTTACCAACGCTCCGGCAAGAAAGCCGCCAAGTGCGTTGACGCTTATAAAACCGAAGACAAGAGGTACGACTACGGCGAGTGCGCCCGGTATAACCATTTCTTTCAAAGAGGCTTTAGTTGAGATGGCTACACAGCGTGCTGAGTCCGGAATAGCTCCTTCTTCACCTTCACGTAATCCGGGGATCTCCCTGAATTGTCGTCGAACTTCTTCGATCATTTCCTGAGCGGCGCGCCCTACAGCATCAATGGTTAATGCTGCAAACAGGAAGGGGAGCATTGCTCCAACAAATAGTCCAATGAATACACTGACCTCTCCGATGTTGAGTGAAAGCGAACCTCCCGCCATTTCTACAGCGAACTCGAAACTCTTGAAGAGTGCTAAAGCAGTGAGTGCTGCTGAACCAACTGCAAATCCTTTTGCTATTGCTGCAGTAGTGTTGCCAAGTGAATCAAGAGCGTCGGTGACTTCACGAACACTGGGGTCTAATTCTGACATTTCTGCAATGCCCCCTGCATTATCTGCAATAGGCCCGTATGCATCAACAGAAACCACGACTCCAGTAGTGGCGAGCATTCCGATAGCCGCTACAGCGATACCGTAAATGCCTCCGTCGAGGTTACCGATGGAGTCAAAGGCCATTTCACCGCCCCAATATGCGACGAGTACCCCAACAGCTAGAAGTCCCACTGATGCGGCGACTGAGACCATTCCAGCGGATATTCCTCCCAAAATAGTAGTGGCAGGACCTGTTTTAGTTTGATCTGCGATTTTCTTGACTGGCCCATAGTGGTCAGAGGTATAAAATTCGGCGGTCTTACCGAGCGCCCAACCGACTAAGAGTCCGCCGATCACTGATATTGCCAACCCGTAAGCGTTGTCAAACGCTGAGTCCTGGCCAAAGAGCCAAGCAGAAAGAATTACTGTGGCTATAACGGTCAGTCCCATTGCAATATTGGTTCCCATATGCAATGCGTGTGAAAGTGCTTTTGAATCCGTGGATTCCCCTCCTTTTACGAAAAAGGAACCAATAATTGATGCGACCATTCCGGCTAAGGCAATAGCCATTGGGAAGACTAGGAGTGAGATGGTCACAGACTGTGTCGCATTTTCTGCTGCTAAACCTGTAGCGAAAGCCACCAAAGATATTGGAGCGAGTATTGAACCGGCGTAGCTTTCGAAAAGATCTGCGCCCATACCGGCTACGTCGCCAACGTTGTCGCCAACGTTGTCGGCAATTGTCGCAGGGTTTCTTGGGTCGTCTTCGGGTATTCCGGCTTCTACTTTTCCGACTAGATCAGCGCCAACATCTGCGGCTTTAGTGTAAATACCGCCCCCAACACGGCTAAACAAAGCAATGGAACTTGCTCCTAATCCATAAGCGGTGACAACTTCGAAAGCCTTGTCTACCTCAAGGGCGAGAACAAAGATAATGTAGACCAGCATGAGTCCTAAGAGCGCAAGTCCTGCAACTGAGAAACCCATAACGGCGCCACCGCGGAAGGCGACAGGTAGTGCTTTACCAGGACCGTCTTTTGCGGCTTGAGTCGTTCTAGCGTTAGCCATTGTTGCTACTGTCATTCCGGCGTATCCGGCTGTTGCTGAAAGTACGGCTCCAATTACGTAAGTTATTGCTGCGAGGGGAGCGATAAGAATTGCGATGAGGATCGCCATTACAACAACAAAAGCTGAAACCCAAATATATTCTTGCCTCAGGAAAGCCTTGGCTCCTTTCTGAATTTCAGTCATCAAGTGAACCATTCGTGCATTTCCGGGATCTGCTTTTTGTACGTCTCTGAAGAAGTACCCAGCGAGAATTAAACCAGCAACTGCTGAAATGGCGGCTATGTAAGGGATGGATTCCAAGGATCTCTCTCCTGATCTATTAGTTTTTGAACGCGAGTTTCAAACTCAAGTTCGTATTTTTGCCTTGTAACTTTCACGGCTAGAGAAACGCTAGTAAATATGGGCGCTTTGTTCAAACATTAGGGGAGAACGAAAAGGTGACATTTGACCATGGGTATCACTGGTATCTTTCGTGAATCTAGGCAACGATATATGTATGGCTGCTTCTTATATACGAGCAGAAACGTTGGAAAAGCGAGTGTCTTTATCACAGGACGCAGTGGATTCGGCTTCGAAACTTGTAGGTAAAAGGATTCTTGAACTCGATTCTTACAAGAATTCCGAGATTGTAGGCTCCTATTTTGGAGTGCGCGGAGAAATCGATCCTTCGTCGCTTAGTAGTGTTTCCGGCCCTAAACATGCGTTTCCGGTAATGAAATCCGATGGGACTCTCCGCTTTCTTATCCCTGAAGGACCACTTACAACTGGAAAATACGAAATAAAAGAACCTAGTAGTGGGGAAGAGATCAACCCTAGGGATCTTGACTTAGTGCTTGTTCCTTTAGTTGCCGTTGATCTAAATGGCAACCGCATTGGGCATGGAGCTGGGTTCTATGACAAGACTTTTTCATTTTTGAAGTCAGAATCCGGACCAGAATTAATCGGATTAGCCCACGAGTTCCAGATTTTTTCCTCAATTGACCCCGAGCCTTGGGATGTGCCGTTAGATCTTCTGGTAACTGAAAATGAGGTATATAGGCTGGGTATGAACCACCCAACTGGCTCTATGGGGGAGGATTAGCAGGTGAAGGTAATCGTTGTAGGAGCAGGAGAGGTTGGCACGTACGTAGCTGACCGTCTTAACCGGCATCATGAGGTTTCTTTACTGGAAAAAAATCCTGAAAGATTTAATCAAATTGAAAGAGACCACTCTCTTGATGTTCTGACCATTCTCGGTAGCGGCACCGATCCGGATGCACTTAAACGCGCCGGTGTTGAGGAAGCGGACTTACTAGTGGCTGTAACCAAGAACGATGATGCCAACTTGCTCTCGGCTTTACTAGCCAAGCAGGCAGGCGTAAAGAGGACAATAGTAAGAGTTGAGTCGCGCGGGTTAAGAAATAAAGAAGTTGGCCAGTTATTAGGGTCATCTGAAAATCATTTGATGATTGATCCTGATGAAGAAGTCGCTCAAGATGTTCTTCGCCTTATGGAATATCCAGGTGCTCTTGACATGATTCATATGGGCGGTGGGGAGGTAGTCATTGTTGGTTCACGGCTTCCCTCTAACGCTCCGTTAGTAGGCATGTCCTTAAAAGAACTCGGTGAAGAACTTGAACCCGATTGGGACTTTATGGTTGCAACGATTACTCGTCAAATGAATGAAGAGGAAGAAGTTACCGTAATACCTCGGGAGGATGAAACACTTCAAGAAGGAGATCTTTTAAGAATTATTTGCAAACAACGCGCCCTCCGAGATGTAATCAGGAGGCTAGGCATTGAACGGGATATGCCAGCAAGAGCCTTATTGTTAGGTGGAGGACGAACAGCACAACTTTTAGCTGAGTCTTTGGTAGAAAAAGCAGTTGATGTTGCCATCATTGAGAGAAACACTGATAGAGCTAATGAATTAAGCGCCTCGCTAAAGCGCGCTCTCGTTTTTAATGGTGACATTACTGATGTAGACATGCTGGAAGAAGCCGATGTTGGCCGGCAAGACATTGTTGTCGCCTTAACTGGCGAAGATGACGCAAACGTATTGGCTTGTTTGTATGCCAAATCTGCTGGCGCTCGCTTCAACGGAGATTTAGAAAACACTTCAAATCCAAAAACAATCGCTGTAGTTCATCGCTTAAAACTTCTTGGTTTATTGGACACGCATGATGTAGGGGCGACTTTGAGCCCCCGAACGGCTACTGCAAATAGTGTTTTACGTTTTGTTCGAAGTGGGGATGCAGCTCAAATAGCAACATTTCTTCAAGGAGATGCAGAAATTCTTGAATTTGCGGTCACCGATGAAAGTGCTTGTGAGGGCAAGAGGATCTCAGATGCTGGGTTCCCCAAAGAGGCTTTAGTAGGGGCAATTTTGCGAGACGGCAAACCTCAAATAGCACGCGGAAGCACCGTCTTCCGCGATAGGGATCATGTGATTGTTATAGCGAAATCTGAATGGGCTGAAAGCATAGGTCAACTTTTCTAGTGAAATTTGCTTACCGGTCTCGCCTTCAGGTTTTAACGTTTTCCGGTTATCAGCAGTTACCGGATTGGGCCTCTTGGACATCAGGACTTACCCTAGGCGCCAGCTTTGGTTTATTGCTTTCTGGAATAATCGCAATTGTCTCAGGAGTTGCAGGACTGCATGGGGCAGCTTCTCAAACTCCCGAACTGTTAATTATTGGAACCCTTTCTGGTCTCATTGGAAGTTTTCTTTTCTCGATTGTGCGACCACCTCCTAAACATCGGACAGCAGACATTTTTGGTGGATTTTTTTTCTTATCAATTTTCTCCATCGTTAGTAGTGCGATCGTCTTTTATGCAACTGACAGCGTGGAGCACTTTGATACGGCGCTTTACGAAGCCACAGTCAGTTTGACCACAACAGCTTTGAGTACCTTAAATACTTCTCAGATCACACCCGAGATGCAATTTTTCAGAGGGTCTCTACAGTGGGCGGGAGGCTTGGTCGTACTTATACTTGGTGCCGCCATAATTCCTGTTGTTGGAAGTAAGAGTGAACCATCCATACAAATTGAGAGGAATGAGGCCCTTGCGCTTGGCAACACAAGACAATCCGCAATTTTCAACATACTAAAGATTTATATTCCACTTTCTTTCCTTCTATGGGTAGCTTTCGCTCTTACGGGAACAGGAATTTTTGATGGTTTGCTTCTGTCCATCTCGACGGTTTCAACTGGTGGATTTGTACCAGCAGGTAATCCTTTTGAAGACTCTGCTACTCAATGGATAGCCGCTGCTGGCATGTGTCTCTCTGGAACAAGTTTCGTGGTTCTCTGGCGTCTTGCATTAAGAAAAACTGGTGAACTAAGAAATTCAGCTGAACTAAGGGTTTATTTCTCAGTTGTCGCTATTTCAGCCTTAACGCTTTTTATATTCTCACATGATTTTACTTATGAGAACTTTCGCTCTTCTTTCTTTGTAGCGAGTTCAGCAATATCAACAACCGGCTTCCCAGCGACAATCACCGGTGAGTGGATTCCAATTTTTACGGTTCTGGTTCTTTTAATTACCGCAATAGGTGGCATGGCGGGGTCAGTTTCGGGCGGGTTTAATATCCGTTCACTCATCGTCCTTATCAGACTTTCAGTAAGAGAGATGGTCCGGCAACTACACCCACGTTCGGTTTCGCGTATCCAAATTGACGGTAAACCTTTATCTGAATCAACCGTTGACCATACAGTAGTTCTCCAATTTCTTTTTGTTTCTGTTGTGGTGGTTACTTGTATCGGAGTTTCAATTACTGAACTTGATTTATTTTCTGCAATAAATGCAGCGGTGCATTCAACCGCAACGGCTGGACCTTTACGCTCAATTGATGGGGCTTTAACTGAGGTTTCGGTGTGGACAAGACCGACCAGATCTCTATTAATGCCGGCAATGATTCTTGGCTGGTTAGCCATATTTCCAGTATTGATCGTTGCTGGGGAATTTGTTTCTTTCCTTAAAAGTAAATTTAGATCAGTAAAACGAACTGTTATAGAAGTGAGGTCAAATGAGTAGATTTCACTTTAAAACCATGAGTAAAAGGCCTCATACGACCTTGCATGTTGCCGGCACTGCATTGTTATTTGTCTCGCTAATGATGCTTGTCTGCTCATTTGTCGAACTTTCTGACAATAAATCAATTTACCCACTACTAGTAGCTTCTATTATTTGCGGACTTATTGGCGGTTTAGCGCGACTAACTACTAAACCTGGAACATTGGGTCAAGCAGAAATTTTTTCTGCTGTAGGTGGCGCCTACCTATTTGTGTCACTTTTCGGAACTCTTCCTTATCTTTTTGCTGGAACTTTTGACTATGGGGGCTCAAATTCATTAATCGAATTCACTGATGCTTTATTCGAATCGATTTCGGGTTATACGGCTACCGGTTCAACTGTTTTCGGTAGCCACAATCCTATTGAGTCTCACGGCACGGGCATTCTTCTATATAGACAATTGACCCAGTGGTTAGGTGGATTGGGAATCGTAGTGCTTGTGGTAACTGTTTTGCCTTCTCTTCGTGCGTCCGGACTTGGACTAATTAGTGCAGAAGCCCCTGGCCCTGAAAGTGACCGTCTCGCTTCTCGAGTTGTTGATACTGCAAGAGAATTCTGGAAAATTTATTTCGTTTTAACACTATTAATTGGAGTCGGTTTATTTGCCGCTGGTATGGGTGGATTTGATGCTCTTGCTCATGCTCTAACCACAGCTGCCACCGGAGGATTTTCGACTCGTAGCGCTTCTATTGGATTTTGGGATAACCCCACAATTGAAATTATTCTGATTATTGGAATGATTTTAGGGGGATCCAGTTTCGCTCTTCATTGGCGAGCCACAAAAGAACGGCGTGTACCGCACTTCAAAGATTCCGAATTTCGAGCTTATATAGGCTTATTCACTCTTGCTGCTGTTGTTATAGCTTGGATTCTTTCTTCCAATGGTCTCGGATTCGGTCAAGCTTTACGGTCTGCCACATTTAATGTTGTAGCCCTAGGAACTAGCTCTGGCTTTAGTAACGCTACGGGAGATGGCAGCAGTGGTGACTTTGCTGCATGGGCGAGCGGCCCCCAAGCTATTCTGTTCATTTTTCTTATCTTTGGTGGGTGCACTGGATCTACTTCAGGTGGGGTGAAGATATTTCGCCTGCAAGTTGGTGCCTTGCACGCTCTTCGTTCTATACGGAAGTTCAGGAGACCTCGTGGAATTTTTCCTGTATTTCATGGATCAAAAGTTATTAGTGAATCCTTAGTGCAAAGGGTCGCTGGCTTCATTGCTGTTTACGCAGTGCTTGTCATCTCTGGAACAATTATTCTCACCATTTTGGATACAGATATAGTCACCGCGGCCAGTGGGGCGGTTAGCGCCTTAGGGAATATGGGCCCTGCTCTTGGAGAAGCAGGTCCGACGTCTTCATTTGCTGACGCCTATTCAGCACCATCACGATTAGTACTTGCGATTTTCATGCTTATTGGACGCTTAGAAATATTCCCGATGCTATTAATGGTGATCTCTCCCTACAGAGTTACAAAGAAGCAAATCAGACAAATTCGTAAAAAGAATTACTCTTGAAGCAAGCTAGTTAAAAGAGATAATAAATATCGTGGATCTTCGCTGCCACACATCTCTCTTGCACTATGCATAGCTAGCTGTGGAGCACCTAAATCTACTGTTCGAATTCCAGTCGAAGCCGCTACAAGCGGGCCGATTGTGGAACCACAAGGCATATCTGATCTACTTACGAAAGTCTGAAGCGGGACCGAAGTCTTCTCAGCAGCTAACTTCACAAGGGCAGCTCCAGGACCATCTGTTGCATAACGAACATTTGCATTATGTTTTAAAGCTGGTCCGTGATTGAGGCGAATTTGATGATCAACATCATGCCGCCCCGGATAATTTGGGTGCGTTCCATGCGCACAGTCTGCCGAAATCATCAATGAACTGTCGGCGAACAGTGTGGAATCGTCACTGCAAATATCCAAAACTTTCTTCAGCAGTGGACCCAAAGCTCCGGTGGAAGAGGTGCTGCCGATTTCTTCGTGGTCGTAAAGAACCACTACCTGCAAAAAATCACTTTCTGAATCAGATACTGCGATCAAGGAGTTAACTGCTGCATGACAGGAAAGGAGATTGTCTATTCGTGACGCGCTAATAAACTCTTGATTTATGCCAGACAAAGTGGATGGTGTGAGATCGTGAAGCATCAATTCAAACGACAAAACGTCTTTCGCGCTTATGTCCACTGTTTCTGCCAACTTTTCTAGAAGACTCAACCCATCTTCAATTCCGATTACTGGCTGCATATGATCTTGCCGATTAAGTACTAGTCCTTTTTCATTTACTTCACGATCAAGGTGTATTGCAAGTTGCGGTATTCGGGCTATTGGCTCATTTAACCGACAGAGCTTTTCAATAAAACCATCTTGGCTCTTAGTTATGAGACGGCCAGAACAACCTAAATCTCTGTCTAGCCAACTGTTATTTAGTATTGAGCCATAAGTTTCCACTCCAAGACTACGCCACCCATTTTTATTACTTTCAAATATTGGTTTGAGTCGAAGATTAGGACTATCTGTATGCGCCCCAACTACACGGACTGCTTTGGCGGAGTTCTTTGGTCTATTCACTGCAATGAGTGCTCCATCGCGTCTAAGGAACACAGGTCGCTTCTCATCGAAGTCTGTAAGTGACTCAGCTTCGCTAAAACCAGCCTCTAAAAGTCTCCCTGAAGCAGAATTTACAGCGTGAAATGGACTCGGCGAAGAGTCAATAAACTCACAAAGGTCTAAAGCTACTTGTTTTCCAGTGCCAATCATTCCTCTATGATGATATGAAGAACTTGAAATTACTACACATAGTTCACTAGTAATTTCCAATTAAAGTCACAATGAAGTGAAGTTCTTAGCACCAAAGAGTGCTTGCTAGGGATCAATGTCGCTCCAATGCAACTTAAAAAGTTAGATTTGGACGACCCTAATGACAAAGAAATTACCTGAAACTCAAGGTCTTTACGACTCAAAATTTGAGCATGATTCATGCGGAGTGAATTTCGTTTGTCATATAAAAGGGGAACGAAGTCACCGCATTGTTGAACTTGGAGTTGGAGCGTTATGCCAAATGCAGCATCGTGGAGCACTCGGTGCTGAAACAAACTCAGGTGACGGAGCCGGAATCTTAATACAAATCCCAGATCGGCTTTATCGAGAAGAAGTTGAATTTGACCTTCCACCAATTGGCTTTTATGCCACTGGGATAGCTTTCTTACCGAACGACGCATCAGAAGCAGAGATCGTTCTTGCTGACTTTGAGAAAATCTGTCACGAAGAAGGACTGGGGATACTGGGCTGGCGGGAAGTACCTATTGACGACTCCATGATCGGACCCGCTGCTCGGGCCGCACAACCGATGATGAAACAAGTATTTATTACTTCAAAGAATTCGCCCAACTCATCCGGTATTGATCTTGATCGACTTCTATATGGATTGCGTAAAAGAACCGAGCATGAAATACATGGAAATAATTCCAGTCAACAAACGTCTGAAGATAGCATGGCCGCTTCTTCGCAGCCACACGAAGGTATTTATTTCCCATCTCTCAGTTCGAGAACAATCGTCTACAAGGGAATGCTTACAACGCCACAGCTCGCAGAGTACTACCTTGACATAAATGATGAACGGACTGAGAGTGCTTTGGCGTTAGTTCACTCAAGATTCTCCACGAACACTTTCCCTTCTTGGCCGCTCGCTCATCCTTATCGACTCGTTGCCCATAACGGTGAAATAAATACGGTTCAAGGTAACCGTAACTGGATGAGAGCTCGAGAATCTCAATTAGAAACTGACCTGATACCGGGTGACCTCGAAAGGATCTTTCCAATATGTACACCAGGGGCAAGCGATACTGCAGCTTTTGACGAAGCTTTGGAATTGCTAGTAATGGGTGGCTACTCACTACCAGAAGCGATTATGACCATGATTCCAGAGCCATGGGAACATAACAAAAAAATGCCAACAGACTTACGTTCCTTCTATCAGTACCATTCTTCTTTAATGGAGCCTTGGGATGGTCCTGCTTCCATAGCTTTCACCGACGGTACTGTTATAGGAGCCGTCTTAGATCGGAATGGATTGCGTCCGAGTAGGTATTGGGTCACCAAAGATGACCTTGTGGTTATGGCTAGTGAAGTAGGTGTCGTTAACGTCCCAGTCGATTCAATCATTGAAAAGGGCCGCTTAGAGCCTGGGAAAATGTTTCTAATTGACACCAATGAAGGACGAATAGTTCGTGATGAAGAAATCAAAGAAACGCTAGCAACTTCACGCCCATACCAAGAATGGCTTGATGCTAATCTATTTCCTCTCAACCGAATAGAAGAGTCCAATGAAGTTGCATTAAATACCACAACTCTTCTTCAACGACAGCAAATCTTTGGATACACACATGAACAATTAAAAATACTTCTTACGCCTATGATTCGAGACGCTAAGGAAGCTATTGGTTCCATGGGATCTGACACTCCATTGGCTGCACTTTCCAATAGGCCAAAAGAAGTTTTCGATTATTTCCAGCAGTTGTTTGCACAAGTAACTAATCCACCTCTTGATGCAATCCGCGAAGAACTTATTACGGCTGTCTCAGGAACGTTAGGACCTCGTCCAAATATTCTGAGTTTGTCAGAAGAAAATTGTAGGCAAATTTATCTTCCTCACCCTGTCATAACAGAAGCCGAACTTGCGTACTTGAAAGCCGAAAATAAACACTCCAACCTTCCAAAACCAGCGGTACTTGATAGCACTTTCCCGGTAAATGCTGGAACAGCTGGATTGCAGAAATCTTTAATAGGGCTACAAAAGCAAGCAGAGGAAGCCATTCTTCAAGGGGCTGGAGTACTTATTGTCAGCGACCAAAGCACAAATGAATTAAGGGCTCCAATACCATCTCTTCTTTCAACAGGGGCCATCCACCATTACTTGACGAAAACTAAGAAAAGGAATCAAGTGGGTCTCGTGGTTGAAAGTGGTGATGCTCGAGAAACGCATCACATTGCACTATTGCTTGGTTACGGCGCTTCTGCTGTGTGTCCTTATATGGCGTTTCAAACAATTGATCAAATCATTGAAGAAGGCCTATACGGAATTTCACCTAATTTGAATGCGGATCTAGCGAGAATGAACTTCATTACTGCCTGCGACAAAGGTTTGCTAAAGATCATGTCCAAGATGGGGATCTCTACTGTTGCTTCATATACGGGAGCTCAAATTTTTGAAAGTATCGGATTAAATAATTCAGTCATTGAGCTTTGCTTTTCTGGAACAGCAAGTCGCATAGAAGGTGTTGGGTTTGAAATCTTGGCAGAAGAAGTTCTCATTCGACATAGGTCTGCTTTTCCAAATAACTCTCAAGAAACCTCACATAGAACGCTTGAAGTTGGAGGAGAATATCAGTGGCGGAGAGAAGGGGAGCATCATTTATTTAATCCCGAGACAGTTTTTCGCCTCCAACATGCAACGAGAGAAGGTCGTTACGACATCTTCAAACAATACACAGACCTTGTGAACGATCAAGCAGAACGTCTAGGCACCTTACGTGGACTTTTCAAATTCAAAAAGGGTTTGCAACCTTCTGTGGATATCGAGGAGGTCGAGCCAGTTGAAGACATCGTTAAAAGATTTTCGACTGGAGCAATGTCTTACGGTTCAATTTCTGCAGAAGCACATGAGGTTCTTGCTATAGCTATGAACAGAATCGGCGGAAAATCAAACACTGGAGAGGGAGGTGAAGATCCTGAACGGTTCACTCCTGATCAAAATGGAGATTTACGACGATCGGCGATAAAGCAAGTTGCTTCAGGTCGCTTTGGAGTTACTTCAGAATACTTAGTTAACAGTGACGATATTCAAATAAAGATGGCTCAGGGAGCAAAGCCGGGAGAGGGTGGCCAGTTGCCTGGCCACAAGGTTTACCCTTGGATTGCTAAGACACGACACTCGACACCTGGAGTTGCATTAATTTCCCCACCGCCACACCATGACATCTATTCGATCGAAGACTTAGCTCAACTTATTTTTGACTTGAAAAATGCAAATCCAAAAAGTCGAGTGCATGTGAAATTGGTTGCTGAGGTTGGAGTTGGAACAGTCGCTACAGGAGTATCGAAAGCTCATGCAGATGTGGTTCTTATCTCTGGTCATGACGGAGGAACAGGAGCCTCTCCATTGACATCAATCAAACACGCTGGTGCGCCTTGGGAGCTCGGTCTTGCAGAAACCCAACAAACTCTTCTCCTGAATCGTCTTAGGGACAGAATAGTTGTACAAGTTGACGGTCAATTAAAAACAGGTAGAGATGTAGTAATTGCAGCGCTACTTGGTGCTGACGAATATGGTTTTGCCACAGCACCATTAGTCGTATCTGGATGTGTAATGATGCGTGTCTGCCACTTAGACACCTGTCCAGTTGGTGTTGCTACGCAAAATCCGGAGTTACGGAAAAAATTCTCTGGAAAAGCTGAACACGTTGTTAATTTCTTTTATTTCATTGCTGAGGAAGTTAGAGAGTTGCTTGCCGAACTAGGATTCCGATCTCTTGAAGAAGCCATCGGTCAAGTTGAACATCTGGATTCAGTAGAAGCAATAGATCACTGGAAAGCTCACGGATTGAATCTTTCTCCTATCTTTCATCTCCCTGAGATAGAAGAAACCGCTAATAGGCGCCAAACACATACGCAGAACCATGGTTTGGAATCAATCCTTGATCGTGAATTAATTGAGAAAAGTCAACCTGCGCTAACAAACCAAGAAAAGGTCAAATTCTCACTGCCCATAAACAACACAAATCGTTCAACTGGAACCATGCTTGGATACGAAGTAACAAAGCGTTACGGCGGCCAAGGACTTCCCCCGGACACAATTTCTTTTAACTTCACCGGATCGGCTGGAAATAGTTTTGGTGCTTTTTTGCCGTCAGGAATCACGCTGCATCTTGAGGGCGACGCAAATGACTACGTTGGCAAAGGTCTCTCTGGAGGACAATTAGTTCTACACCCACCAAGAGAGTCTGTCTTTAAGGCCGAAGACCAAGTAATTGCAGGGAATGTGATTCTTTATGGGGCAACAAGTGGTGAAGTTTATATCCGTGGACGAGTAGGAGAAAGATTCTGTGTAAGGAATTCCGGGGCAACAGCAGTCGTTGAAGGAATAGGTGATCATGGCTGCGAGTACATGACTGGCGGAAGGGCAGTGATTCTGGGTTCAACTGGGAGAAACTTTGCAGCTGGAATGTCAGGCGGTGTTGCTTTTGTTCATGACCCATTTGGAGATTTTGTAGAAAATGTGAACCATGAAATGGTTCTTTTAGAAGAGCCAAATGAAGAAGACCTCATTTGGCTTGAAAACATCATTGCTGCGCACTCCGTTAAGACGGGATCCGAAGTAGCAAAAAAGATTCTTGAAAAGTGGGGTCGACCCTCTTCTCGTTTCACAAAAATTATGCCTACTGACTACAAACGCGTGCTTGAAGCGGCTGCGGCTGCGCGCACAGAGGGCAGAGACGAAGTAGAAGCAATAATGGCATCTTCAGAATCGAGTAAAAATGGGTGACCCGAGAGGATTCTTGAATCACGATCGACAACTTCCAGAACGTCGCTCTATCCCTGTCCGCATTAAAGATTGGCAAGAAGTGAATACTTCTTTTCCTTCCGAAGACCTGCAGCGGCAAGCCAGTCGTTGCATGGACTGCGGTATTCCATTTTGTAACCACGGATGCCCTTTAGGGAACTTGATTCCTGATTGGAACGATCTCATATATAGAGAAAATTGGAAAGAAGCATCTGAAAGGCTGCATGCTACGAACAATTTTCCAGAGTTTACTGGCAGATTGTGCCCCGCTCCATGCGAGGCGGCTTGCGTTCTCGGAATAAATGAGCCACCAGTCACAATCAAACAAATAGAAGTCAGTATTGTTGATAAAGCTTGGGAAGAAGGCTGGATAGTTCCTCTTCTCCCTGATCAATATTCTGGTCAACGAATAGCAATTGTAGGTTCAGGACCTGCAGGACTTACTGCAGCCCAGCAACTTACTCGGTCGGGCCATGATGTGAGCGTGTTTGAACGCGAGGATCGAATCGGTGGTCTTCTGCGATACGGAATACCAAATTTCAAGATGGAAAAGAGATACCTTGATCAACGATTAGCACAGATGGAAGCAGAGGGGACTCAATTTGTCCCTAACACTTCGATCGGGACAGATCTCCCTGCTAAAGAGCTCATAAGAGACTTTGATGCAATTGTTCTCGCCACTGGGGCCACACAATGGAGAGATCTCAAAATACCAGGAAGAGAAGCCGAAGGGATTCTTCAGGCCATGGAGTACCTCCCGCCAGCTAACCGTGTCCAAGAGGGCGACATTGACTCTCCTGACGTAACTGCTGAAGGAAAGAACGTAATAATTATTGGTGGGGGAGATACTGGTGCTGACTGCTTAGGAACTGCACTCCGCCAAGGAGCGCTCTCAATTCAGCAATTTGAAATAATGCCAAAGCCTCCAAGTGATCGTTCCACATCAACACCATGGCCAACTTGGCCCCTTACTTACCGGGTTTCTTCGGCTCACGAAGAAGGTGGTGAGCGGCAATTTGCGATAAACACAGAAGAATTCATCACTGAAGATGGGAAAGTTGTAGGTGTGAAAACCTATGAAGTTGAACAAATTTCCACTGACTCTTCAGTTACTTTTGAAAAAATTGAGGGCACTGAAAAGATATTTCCAGCAGATCTAGTTCTTCTCGCTCTTGGTTTTACTGGCCCTGAAACATCAACTCTTCTGGACGACTTAGATTTAGAATTGGACGAGCGAGGAAATATCAAACGAGACGAGAACTTTGCCGCAAAACAACCGGGCGTTTTCATTTGCGGCGATATGGGTCGCGGTCAGTCTCTGATTGTTTGGGCAATTGCTGAGGGGAGATCTGTGGCGCATTCGGTAGATACGTTCCTTCAAGGAGAAAGTCGACTGCCTTTCCCTGTAGCCCCAACAGATCAGCCACTATCTTGATTAAAAAGGTTGCGCATCCAGAAAAGTTAATGCCGCATCAATGAATCCAAAGTCTTTCGGAGTAGCAAAATGATCAACTCCTTTTAACTCTACAAAACTGCTATTTGGTAGAGCCGAGACAAGCGGAGTGGCTGGTCCAGCGAAATCATGCTCGCCTAAAACAACTAAAGTTGGGCAAACGATTTGAGACAATAGTTCAGGAGTAATTTCTGGTGAACCTGGTCGCTGCATAAATGCCGTTAAAGCTGAGCGGTCGGCTCCCGGTAAATCAGGGAGATTGGCAAAATAGCGCAACTCTGGATCTTCAGCTTCACCAGTTTTCACTGCATCGAAAATCGCAGCGCGGCGTTCTGGTTCATTTCGGAAAAGATTTTCTCCTATTCCAGCGAGAACAATTCTGTTGAAGCGTTCAGTATCAGTAATAGCTAGTTCCAATATCAAACGTGCACCATGTGAAAAAGCAACGACGTCTACCGGTTCATCAGGAAAACCATTTAACAGGAAATTAGTAACTTCTCGGTATTCCTCTGGGTCTGTTGGCTTTGGGGCGTCGCCATGTCCTAGTAGATCAATTGCATGCACCTCACGGCCAGCATCTTGGATCAAATCAATCCAACCGTTTTTTCTCCATGTCATCTCCGCAGACGTACCGAATCCATGGACGAGAACAATTGGTGCATCTGTCATAAAACTATCTTACGCATAAGTTTTATTTTCTATTCATTAACTTCGAGACGAAAGAGGTCACCTGTCCAAGAAAAGACATATATATCTTGATAATGCCCTGTAGAGAATCCAGTTGCATTTTCTACGAAAAGTTCAGTGGCGTAGGTTGCTGCATTACCTGTGTCTTCTATTACCGCCAAGCGAATGAGGCCATCGCACCAGTCGCTGAATATGTATACCCCAGAGAATTCCGGTGCCTTAGTGCCTCGATAAACAGTTCCTCCAGTTACTGAACATCGTCCATCCTCATGTCCGTAGATAATGTCGGGCAACCTATGATCAGGTAATTCAATTTGGCGATTCTTCCGATCCGCTTCAAAGACTGGCCATCCAAGATTACTTCCTGCAGTCCATTCTCCTATAGGTAATCGGGTAACTTCTTCTAACTGGTCCTGACCAACATCTCCGATCCAAAGATCTCCAGTGGCTCTATCTAACGAAAATCGCCAAGGGTTTCGTAAGCCCCATATGAGAATTTCGGGCTCGTTTTCCTCATCCCCAAAAAATGGGTTGGTTTCTGGAATTCCATAAGTTGAGTTTTCTACTGGACTGATGCGAAGAATAGAACCAAACCAATTGGTCGTATCTTGTCCGTTTTCTAGTGGGTCATCCGCTCCACCTCCGTCACCAAACCCGATTAGTAACATTCCATCTTGGTCAACCACTAAATGTCCGCCGTTATGGTTTGCAAAAGGTTGCTGTAAAGAAAGAATTTCCCATCTTTCTTCGAAAATAGGGGAGTGGCCTTCTAAAGGAATTCCGACTACACGGCTTGTCATATCAGTGTCTGTATAGCTCAAATACAGTTCGCTACCTGAGGTAGTGACCGCCATACCAAGTAGTCCTCCTTCACCGAGAGTGCTTATTTCTTCCTGAATATCAAGCACAGCTTCTCCCACTATTGCGGTTCCATCGTCAGAGAAACTTAATGGAAAGATTTTTCCACCTCTTTCAGCAACTAAAAGAATCTCTGTTCCGGGGATGGCGACAAGTTCAATAGGTTGTTCAAAAGAAGCTATCAATGAGAGTGAGAACGGATGATCTTTCAGCATTTCCGCATTCAACTCAATTTTCTCCTCTGCGGAGGCTTTACTTGTAGAAGTTGATGATGTCTCTTCGGAAAGTTCTAATAAAGACGTAGAAGTTGACGAGGGGACAGTTATGTTGCTCACCCCGGAATCACCACTAGTGCAAGCAGTTAGAAGAGCAAAAATTAATATTGGGAGGGTAAGTCTCTTCATGATTTCTTGACTGGTCGAATTCTTTTATTTAGTTCAAAAAGTATGTATCCAACTATGGGGATTAAACCAACAAATGCAGCATTGTGGCTCATTGTTTGATAGTCAGTTCTGGCGACTAATAAGCCAGAACCTATTCCCGCTAGTCCACCTGATGCCGTCATAATTAGATCTGCCAAACCTTGTACTCTTACCTTCTCTGGCCCTTCAAAGGTTTTTGTTAACAAAGCAGATGACGCTACTAAACCACAGCTCCAGCCAACACCAATAAGAAACAGGCCAACAAATACCCCGAGACTGTCATTCTTGTCAGTGTGTGCAGCCAACTCTGACCCTAGGAAGAGGAGAGACCCTCCAAAGATTAGAACGGGTCCAGCTCCAATGCGATCTACTACCCATCCAATGACTGGTGCAACTGCATACATACCCACTATGTGTAGTGAAATAACAAATCCAATAATTTCTAATTCGTGCGATCCATCCTTCATGTGTAGGGGAGTCATTGTCATTACCCCAACCATCACTACATGACCGGAAACCATAGAAAGTACAGATAGCTGTCCAGCCGGCGAGACAAAGAGCAACTTGAAGGCCTCCTTTAAGCCTTGATCTTGTTTTAGGTTTTGCGACTCACCAGAAATCAGTAGGGGATCTGGATGCAGGTTCTTATGGATTACAAACCCTGCCGCAATAAATAATAAACATGAGACAACATATGGGCCTGCCAATTCAGGAAGCCCAATCAACATTCCAAAAGATTTTGCTGGACCAAAACCAATTGTTGGCCCTAAAACGGAACCAAATGTTGAAGCCCAAACCAAAGTCCCTATTGCTCTTGCTTTTCGATCTGGCGCAGCTAAGTCTGCGGCCGCATATCTTGCAGCCAAATTTGCAGCATTACCAATACCTACACCCAGAATCCCTATAGGAAGTAAAAAATAGAGTTCGCTTAGTGCTGCAAACATGGCGAATAGCGAACCAATAGAAGCAAGAAAGTATCCGACCGTCAGCCCAGGGCGCCTTCCATGCATCATCATCAAGCGCGCTAAAGGAAGAGTTGCGAGAGCGGATCCCGTTGTCATACATGCTGCAGCCAGCCCGCCCAGCGTCTCAGAACCACTTAGTTCTTCTCCAAGCACGGCTGCTGCTGAGTATGCGCCACTCATAGCTGCACCAGCAGGAACTAACCCTGCCATCAGGGTCCGGATAGTACGCTTCTGAGCAATTTCTCGTTCTTCGAGCGTTATTTCAGCCACCGAGTGAACCTACACTGAATTTGTTCAACAAAGGTGATTGGGTGACACATATATCGGCTACTGTCATCTTCTATGCCAGGTATCTTCGCTTGCTTTGATGTTGAAACAACCAGTTTGGATCCCAAGAAGGGGCACATAATTGAAATTGCTGTTGTAAAAATTGACGCGTTAGGGGAGGTCCACTCTGAGTGGGCATCACTAGTCGGCGTTGAAACTGAAGACTTGGGGCGACCAGACATTCATGGAATCACTCATCAGATGCTTCAAGGTGCGCCAACTTTCTCCGATATCGCAGGAGATTTAATGGAGATACTTTCGGGCTGCATTCCAGTGGCACATAACGCTGGATTTGATCAACGCTTTGTCCTTAGTGAATGGGCAAAAGCAGGGCTTGGACCCTTAGAGCTTGAAGTACTAGATACTTTGGCACTAGCACGAAGCCTTGGATTGCCCGGAAAACTAGGAGACTTAGCAGAAAGTCTAGGAGTTCCTCTCGTTGACGCTCATCAAGCTTTAGATGACACCCGTGCATTGGCAGGTGTTCTAGTAAAACTCATAGAAAAAGGTGCGGAACTTGGGGATCTATATGAATTTCAGCCACCCCTTTTTAAACCTGAGCCCTCAGGCCTGTTCCAGTTGAGACCAACTATTTAACCATATTAATTCTCAGAAAGGTCTTCCGGAGCGCTTGCCATCTGAGAAATTAGGCCGCCTTGCCTTGCTAATACTCTTTTCCAGAGATCCTCGGTGCTATCGGTAAAAACATCTGACTCGCTGGCCTCAAAGACAAACCAAGAGCCAGTATCTATCTCTGATTCAAGTTGTCCTGCCGACCAACCGGCGTATCCAACAAAAAGTCGAACGAACTCCACATCGCTACGTTCCGAAGGAGAGAAATGGAGATCAAGTACTTCGACGTTGCCTACAAGTGACTGATCAGTAGAAGAAGTCGTTCTCGCAAGTCCAATCACAGCGTTCGTGGATACGGGGCCACCGCTATAGATAAACCCGCCTTCCTCCACTCGTTCAGCCCAAAGGTCAATTAGCTGTTCTGGGTGTAAAGCCAAAGGTTTATTTAGCACAACTCCTAAAGCTCCCTGGAGATCGTGTTCAATAATGAAAAGTACGGAACGGTGGAAATTCGGATCATTCAAGGATGCGCCCGAAACGAGCAACGAGCCTTTAGTTGACTTCATTACTTTGTCTTTCACCGGATCTAAAGAGTGGTACTAGCGCTACGGAAACAGCGATTACTGAGATAGCTATAACTAGCCATATTGGAAAACCGCCATCGGTTGAAACGCTTTCTGTTTCTGCGATTTGAGGAGGGGCTACATCTTCTTCATCATCCTGCTTTACACCCTTGTCTTCTTGTTCAGGTTGAAGTTCTTCAATTTCTTTTTCCTCAATCAAAGCCTCGGTAGTTGAAGAAGTAACTACCTCAGTGAGTGGGGGAGTTCTATACCATCGAGATAAAGCGCCACGATCATTCCTGTTTTCAACATTCTCGACTGGTGTTCCAAACATTTCAATAAAACCTATAGACACCGTAAACCGAGAGGGAGCTACACCATTAATAACCACCTGGTATACACCCTCAACTCCAATTTCTTCATGGTCTAAAAGACGCACATAATTCGTACCAGAGAATGGTTCGGCAAATTTGACACGTACTTCTGGGAAAAGGTCAACCAGAGTTTTGTCTGGGCGAACAAGCACTAAAGAAGGCAAAGATTCATTTTCAAGAATATTTTCTGGCTCTAAGTCCGGTATCAAAAGAGAGAGGGTGATTAACTCTCCTTCGGGGATTTCAAACTGAAATCCTCTGTTCTCTCTTTCCTCGTTAAACGTTCCGTACAAAGCAAATGAAATTCGAGCATCTGGAAGAAAGGGGCCTAGTTCTGCTTCACGTTGCTCGTCTGTTATGAACACCGGGTCATGGGCATGAGCCGTCGGCGACCAGGCAAACATAGAAAGAACTATGACTAAGAGAAATAATTTGATCTTGGAAACATCACAAGGCATGAATACCTACCTAGTCACTTCTCTTAGTGTTTCACTAATTAGTCTGTTTGCCTCAGAAGCACGAACTGCGTCGATCAAACCACGCGCAGCGACCTCGGTATAAATACCTGTCGTATTAATACTCGCGTGACCAAGCAAACTCTGAATTTCGTTCATTGGTACTCCGTTTGCTGCCCACTGCACCCCAGCGGTGTGTCTTAAGGAGTGGAGAGATCGGTCACGCAACCCAGCTGCACGGTTTAGGGTGAGCAACCAGTATCTAAGCCTCCGATAGTTGAACCTTTCACCATCTTTAGTCACAAATAAAGGATCATCAGCTAACGGCGATCCAAATCTCTCAGTTCGCACTATTTGCCAACGGTCCAAAACTTCCAATAGTTCAACAGACAAGGGGAGTCGGCGCACCTTTGATCCTTTCCCTAAGACCCGAAGAACCTTGTGACTGCTATCCGAAACTAAGTCCTGCGTTATCCAATCAATGTCTATAGCGCACAGTTCAGCGGCGCGTAGTCCTAATGCGGCGAGCACAGTCACCATTGCAAAGTCTCTTTCCGCCCAACGGACACGCCCACCTACATCATCGTCCTTGATCGGAGTAGCAGCTACACGATAAAGATCCCGAACCTCTGATCCCGAATAATAAGTCGGTTCACTTTGCTCAACGGCTAACTGCGAGACTTTGCGTATTCTTCCAATATCAGGAACCGTTCCAACACCAAGGTCAGCCACGCAGTAATCAAAAAATGATTTTGCCGCAGCAAGAGTCTGATTAAGTGTTGCTCTAGAAACCTCACCAGAACTTCTCATAGTTCTTACAGCATCAGTTATCTCAGCCTGCCCAAAAGAGTCTGGGCGAAAATCCGCTGGAGATATTTCTGCAAAGGAAACTAGCCGTCGAAGACCCTGACTGTATGCCCGAACAGTTGTAGGAGGTTTATCTTCCTGTAGTGGTAGCCAGCGTAGCCACTCATGAAACGCCGCAGGCATCGTTTCCTCTAATGGCAACTCTCTATATCCCATACTTAAATCCCTAGTTTAATAGTATCTAAATAGATGATAACATACGTTATCTACAATTCAAGTATTCTTTATTAATGGTAAAATTCATAATTTAGTACTACTACTCCGCTAGGGCGCAGATAACCCATTTGGACCGGCTAACGTTTATACCTATGCCTCGAATGGAAATAGAGTTAACAAGTAAGCAGTCTGACGGAACTTGGACTTGGAGAGCTGCGGGTGCAAAATTGCCCAAGGGTTCACTTGACGGAAGTCTCCTATCAGATACTTATTCGATTGGCGACATCATTCGTGTAGAGACTGAACAGTTCGTCGATGGAATATCAGTGATTTCCGTATTATCTAGTCGAGAGAAGAAATCTAGCCCCGAGCTGCTTGAAGTTGTAGGCAGTGGAAAAGAAGAACCACTGGTAACCACCAGTCTCAACAAGAAGAAGCAGCGACGTGGAAAACCGCGATCACAAAAAGAGGGCAGAAACCAAAGAAGCCCAAAAAATAGAGAGAGGGCCTCACAGAAGAAACCTCGTCGAGCCAGAACCCTCTCCCCTATCTCTACGGGTAAGCGACTCAAGCAAAAGCACATACACCGCGACGCGGTAATTGCGTCTCTACCGGACGAAGCTCAATTCCTAGCTAAAGAACTATCTCAGAAAGGTATTTCAGGTTTGCGTTCAATGATTGAAGAGCAAAATAAAGTTGCCGCTTCCTCAAACGAACCACCTATACCCTCTGAACTCTTACTAAAAATAGCTGAACAGATACAGCCGCAACTTCGAACAGCTGATTGGAGAGATAGAGCAGAAGCAGCTCTTAAAGGTATGCAGAGTATCGACCTAAGGGATCTTCGATCAGTCGTTGTCGCTTCTGATGCAGCCGCAAAAGATTCTGAAACTCGTGACTTGGCGGAGGAGTTGAAGAAAGGCCTAACTAGCAGAATAGAAGCTGAACACACTAAGTGGCTTTCCGGAATCGAAGAAGCGTTGAAGGAAGACCGAATAGTACGTGCTCTGCGTATGAGCTCGTATCCGCCTAAAGCAGGAGCACCGCTTCCAGAGGAAATTCTGACCTCTCTTACCGAAGGCGCGAATGCCAATCTAACTAAGGAAACCTACCAAGATCGCTGGATAACGGTTCTGGATGCCCTTTCGCTATCTCCTGTCCGAGAAAGAGTGGTCCCGGAGAGTTTGCCTGAGAATCCAGAAAAGGAACTACTCGATGCTATAACAGAACTCTCAATGAAGATTCCCTCAATAGCTGCATTGTTTGGAATCAAACCCACACAGCCCCCAAAGAAAAGTAGATCTCGAGAAAAAACTTCTGCTTAATTGATTTACTTTGTTAGATCTTTCTGAACGATAATTGCACGAG
>QCKS01000020.1 GCA_003215175.1 Acidimicrobiales bacterium AG-410-I20 | reverse complement strand
CAAATCTGCTTGCAGGCAGCGGATCAACCCAATGATTTGCAATCGTTAAACTCGCTGCTAAAGCGCCTAAAGGATCAGCCCATTTCGCTGATCTCCCGTTCCCTCCAATAGCGACATAAACCTGATTGTCAACTAACGAATCAATGTAGGGAAGTCCATGAGTTGTGTAAGTAATAACACACCGATTTGTATGCCAGTCTTTGACTTTTATTTCAGGGTAAGTGCGTTCCATAGAAGCTTTGACCGAATCAATAATTTGATCGCTGTCTCCCTGCCTGTACCAATGATTAATACTCTCAGCATCTTCAACCCAGGTATCTGCGAGAGTGTTTGCCCCCCATTTAATTAGCGTTCGCCCATCGGGATACACCTGAGGCGGAACAGCGTAAATATCAGCTGCTACCGCATCAGAAATTTCATAATGCATGGCAGGCAATTTAGCTAGACGCTCAGATTCGTCAGAATCAACTTCTGCTAGAAGAACTGTTTCAGTCTTCATTCTTAATGCTAAAGGGCGTGGGAGTAGCCCAGAGGAATTAGACCACGCTCCTACACTTATCAAGACTTTGTTTGCCTCCAGAACAGAGCCGTCCTCTAATTCAATAAAACAGTTGTTTCTGATTTCTAAATTTTTTGCAGCAGAAGAAAAAATCTTGCCCCCATAGGAGGTAACAGCAGAAAGTTGGGCTTCTACTAGTTTTCGCGGGTTCAAAATTCCCGTGCAACCTAACTCATATAACCCCAGATAATCCGGAGGAAAACAGAGTTCCGGCCAGTTCTTCCTTAACCCCTCTGCATCAAGAATCTCCGCGAGGTGAGAATGAGAAGAATCTTCAAAAAGAGTGAACAATTCTTCATAATCTTCTCGCTTAGCTACAAGTAGATGGCCCTCACCAAAAAATACTTTTTCGTTTGAATGATCTTCTATTTCAGGGTTAGCTGCTTGAGCTCTTCTCGACAGCTCCAATTCAACTGGATCAATATAAAGAGTTCGAGATGAACGAGAGACATCGTAGTAGGCCCCGAAAGGCCCCTGATGACTGATCGGGATATCAGGTTCAGGTGGAGCAATAACTGCTACTGATAAACCCGCCTTACAAAGATGCCGAGTTGCTGAAGCCCCAATAAGACCCCCACCAATAACCACTACATCAAACATGAAAATGATGTTAGATCAATTAAAGGGAAAAAATTACATCATTAAAGCAATGCCGAATATGGAAAGTATCGCTCCGACCCAAGCACCCAAAGCAGGAGCACGCCGGGTAGCAATCCAAAGTAAGGGCAACATAATTACCGGAGTCGTTCCACCGAGAATGCTTGCAATTCCTGTGTCTCCGTTGCCTATAGCGTAAAGCAGAAAACTCATGCCAAGTACCATGGCTAAAGTACCGCTAGCAACTAATTTCAACCAGTCCATATTTGCCACGGGCTCTTTCTCAGGAGCTGAAGCTAGCTTGTCTGTTGGATTCGCTAGCAGCCACATTAGGGGAGTGGCAATTAGCACTCTCAAAGTAGCTACCGTCAAAGTGTCAGCGCCATGATCAAGAACTGGTTTAGCGGCTAATGCTCCAATAGCTTGCCCAAACGCCCCAAGACTTGCCCAGAAAGCTCCAACTTTTAAAGAGCCGTCTACTTTTTCAAAAACGGAGTCTTTCACATCTTGGTTTGTTCCGTAATTAACCGCCAACATCACACCAAGTACAGTCAATACTGCGCCCAGTAGAGCCCAAGAACGTAGAACTTCATCAAATAGCAGAACTCCTCCTACAGCGGCCATCGGGGCATTTGTGGTGAATAAAACTGAAGTGCGTCTTGGCCCAATGCGCGCCATAGCAGTAAAAAGACCTATATCACCTACGACAAGACCAATAATGGCGGAAAGAGTGATAAGCCAGAAATCTCCAATTTCAATTGTTTCCCACTGATTTCTGAAAATAGAGATGATTAGTAAAGCAAAGCTGACGTAAAGCATCCGTAATCTGCAGAATCGAGGCCCACCAAGTCGACGTACAGGCTCAGCAAGAATGAGGCTGCTAAGTGACCAGCAGGTGGCAGCGAGAAGAGCAGCAATTTGATAAGGCACCGCAGATAGTCAACCAGAAAGTTATGAGAAATACTCAAAAGTGGTCATTCTTTTTCAAGTATTTTCAAATAATTCAGTGATAAGTTCTTTTGAACATGATCTTGGAGGTGTGAAAGTGAGTGATCGGTCAACGATCAAACGTAAACCTGAACGTGGAGTAGAAGAGAGATCCGAACTTTATTCAGTATTAGATGAAGGTCTAGTGGCGCATGTTGGAATTATTTGTGAGGAAGAAGACAGGTCCTACCCGCTTGTTATTCCAATGTTCTATGCGCGAAAAGAAGACCATCTGCTGTTACACGGTTCTGTAGCGAGCAGGCTTTTACGAGAAACGAAGAAGGGCATAGAGGTATGCGTAGAAGTAACTCTCTTAGATGGATTAGTGTTAGCTCGCGCAGCAGTCAACATTTCTATGAATTATCGTTCCGTAGTTATTTTTGGAAATGCCCAAGAGATCATTGATCACGAAGAAAAAGCCGAAGCCTTGGATGCAATAGTAGAGCATGGTATTCCAGGACGAATGCAAGATGTGAGGGCCAACACAGAGAAAGAAGTGAAAGCAACGACTGTGCTCTCTTTACCTCTTGAAGAATATTCGATGAAAGTAAGAACAGGACCTCCGATAGACGACTTCGGCGATTTCACTTCTCCTGCTTGGGCAGGAGTGATACCACTTGGTATCTCAGTAGGAGAGCCAGAACCTGAATTGTCAGGAGGGGAACGTGAATTGCCTTCTTATATTTCTAATTGGAGACGGGGCTAATTGTTAGAAAAGAAGTCTTGGAAAACTTCTACGAGATAATCAGCCGCTTCATCGTCAATGTCAAGATGAGTGACGATCCTCATTGTTGGACTCCAAGGAATCACCTTAATATTAGCGTTCTCTAGATGTCTAGAAAGACTGGAGTGGACCTCTGGAGGTGGAGTAACCCACAACATGTTGGTTGCTTGCTTGACGTCTAGTCCGTTGATGTTAGAAAGGCCTTGTGCGATGCGTTCAGCGCGCAAATGGTCCTCAATGAGGCGATCAACTTGATGATCCAAAGCATAAAGCCCCGCAGCAGCAAGATGACCTGATTGTCGCATTCCACCGCCTAACATTTTTCTCACCCTGAAGGCCTTATCAATTGTTTCCTTGTTCCCAGCAAGTACTGATCCAACTGGTGCTCCTAAACCTTTTGAGAGACAAATAGAAACTGTGTCAACTGATGTGGTGAAATCAGAAATTGGAACACCTAAATCAATTGCCGCATTAAATAGTCGCGCTCCATCTAGATGAACTGAAAGGCCTGCATTATGAGCTGCCTGAGATAAATCTGAGATGAGTTCAACTGACTGGACATGACCATTTACCGTGTTCTCTAAGCACAGAAGGCTTGTAATTGGGTGGTGCTGATCGGGTTCTTTTATCTCAGCAACGACATCCGCAGGATCAAGCCCACCGTTCTCATCAACGTTTATGGGCCAAGGAGTCATTCCGCCAAGAGCGGAAGCGCCGGCTACTTCATTGAGAAGAATATGGTAATTTCTTCCAATGAGATATTCATCTCCGCGTTGCCCATGACTCAAAACAGCACTGAGATTCGATTGTGTACCTGAAGCACAAAATAAAGCAGCTTCTTTGCCAGTTAACGAAGCGATTCGGTCTTGTAATTCGTTTACTGATGGATCCTCTCCATACACGTCATCGCCAACATTTGCAGAAGCCATACTGGCTCTCATATCTGGGCTTGCTTGAGTTAAGGTATCGCTACGAAAATCAGCATTCATGCTCATAAGTTACCGGCAATATCAAGACAAGAATCACAATTAAAAAAATTGAAAGTAAATGGTGAGGTTAAGTCGGTTTGTTAAGGCAGAATTTCTTAAGAGTTGATCGGAGTGATTTTGACTAAAACTTATGACTACGTGATTGTTGGCGGTGGGTCTGCAGGAAGTGCTTTAGCAAACCGACTAAGTGACGATCCAGAAAATAAAGTTCTCTTAATTGAAGCCGGTCGTCGCGACTGGAAAGCAGACATGATCATCCACATGCCTGCAGCGCTTTCAATGGGCATAGGTAATCGATTTTACGATTGGAAATACGAGTCAGAGCCTGAACCTGACATGGGTGGACGTCGCGTTTACCATGCGCGCGGAAAAGTTCTCGGAGGGTCATCTTCAATAAACGGAATGATTTTTCAACGAGGAAACCCAATGGACTTTGATCGTTGGGCAGCACTTGAAGGTTGCGAAACGTGGGACTGGAGTCACTGTTTACCGTATTTCAAGAAAATGGAAGATTGTTTAGCCGGACCAGATGAATGGAGGGGAGGAGAAGGCCCGTTGAAGCTGGAACGCGGACCGGCGACAAACCCACTCTTTAAAGCTTTTTTAACGGCTGTTCAAGAAGCCGGCCACCCGCTAACCACAGATGTTAATGGGTATCGTCAGGAAGGTTTCAACGCATTTGATCGAAACATCTATAGGGGTAGACGTTATTCAGCAGCTCGCGCTTACCTTCATCCGATATTAAATGAACGTAAGAATTTAGATCTGATAACTCGTGCTCACGTCACAAAATTGATTATGGAGAAAAATCGTGTGACAGGAGTTGAATATCAAAAGAATAAGAAGAGGCATTCAATTCAAGCAAAAGAAGTTATTTCATGCGGCGGGGCATTCAATTCTCCTCAGTTATTACAACTATCTGGCATAGGGCCATCTGAAGTCCTAACTAAAGCTGGAGTTCCAACAGTTGTTGACTTGCCCGGCGTTGGAGAGAATCTTCAAGACCACCTTGAGGTTTATGTGCAATATGCGTGCAAAGAACCAGTATCTATGGCGCCCTATCTGAAATTTTGGAGAAAACCAGGTGTCGCATTTCAATGGCTATTCAGAAAAGGACCAGGCGCAACAAATCATTTTGAAGCTGGAGGTTTCCTGAGAAGCAATGATGAAGTTCCTTGGCCAAATTTGATGTTTCACTTCTTACCAGTGGCCGTTAGATACGACGGGACGACAATCACTGAAGGACACGGTTATCAATTTCATATTGGCCCCATGTTCTCCAACAGCAAAGGATGGGTGCAAATCCAATCAGATGATCCTTTCAGAAAACCAAAGATTCAATTCAATTACCTTTCCACAGAGGAAGACAGAAAAGAGTGGGTTGAAGCAATATCTACAGCAAGAAATATTATGAGTCAGCCAGCTTTTGAACAGTTCAATGGAGGAGAGATCTCTCCTGGACCTCAAGTCACACAAGACGAAGACGTTCTTAACTGGGTGCGTAAAGACGCTGAGACCGCATTGCACCCTTGTGGAACAGCTCGTATGGGAGAAGACGCAATGAGTGTGATTTCACCCAAAACAATGCGAGTCCATGGTGTAGAAGGCTTAAGAGTGGTTGACGCCTCTTCAATGCCAACACTTACTAATGGAAACATCTATGCTCCTGTGATGATGCTTGCAGAAAAAGCAGCGGATTTAATTCTTGGCAATACACCTTTAGAACCCAGTTCAGCAGGACAATATCGACATGGAGTGTCGGAGAAAGATTGGTAAAAATGGAATTCCCTCTAAGTTCACGCAACAGAAAGTCACCTTTTTATGATGCGCTCATCAAACATGGGATGACTCATTTCTCTATCTATAACCATATGGTCCTTCCCGTTTCCTTTGGAGATTTAGACGCAGAATATGAAGCACTTATGGAAAGAGTATCCCTCTGGGATGTAGGCGCTGAGAGGCAAGTAGAAATCATAGGACCTGATGCATTGGCGTTAATCCAATACGTGTCCGCTCGAGACATGTCAGATTGTCGCATAGGGAGAGTTCGTTATGCCCCTCTATGTGATAACGACGGAGTCATGCTGAACGACCCAATGATTTTGAAACTCGCCGAGGATAGATATTGGATATCAATCGCAGACAGCGACGTACTTTTTTGGTGCAAAGGCATTGCTTTCGCTAAAGAATTTGATTGCGAAGTATTTGAACCAGATGTATCTCCTTTAGCGGTACAAGGACCGCGAGCAGAAGATACTGTGGCAGATTATCTCGGAGAGTGGGTTCGAAATATACCTTTCTTTGGATTCGAAGAAATAGAACATGATGGAATTCCAATGGTGGTTTGTCGTTCCGGATGGAGCGGCCAAGGTGGATTTGAACTTTTCCTTCAAGACGGAAGCAAAGGATTAGATTTATGGGACGCGATTTGGAAAGCAGGAGAAAAGTATGGGATCCATCCTGGGGCGCCCACTTCACTTGAGCGCATTGAGTCAGGGCTTTTTTCTTACCGCGGTGATTGCGGAGGATCGGCGACACCTTTAGAGGTTGGTTTAGATAATTACCTCTCACTTGACAGGGAAGATGATTTTATAGGGAAAGAGGCCTTGCTAGCAGAAAGAGAAAGAGGGCCATCGCGTCGTCTAGTGAAGGTTCTCTTAAGTGGGGAACGAATGCAGTTCTCCAGTGAACATCCTTGGCCAGCTTTTAATAGCGAAGGAGAAAAAGTCGGTGAAGTTCGTATGGCTTCATGGTCACCACTTCATGACTCAAACCTGGCTCTTGCCTTAGTTTCATCATCGGTCGCTGGAGGTACCTTCTTTACAGAGAATCCAGAAGGACAGCGTCTAGAGGCAACACACCTCTCTATGTTTCCAAAGTAATTGGATCAGATCTTTTGAATTAAAGTTCCGGTACCTAATCCACCACCACAACACATTGTGACTAGTGCATGCTCTCCACCTGAACGATGTAATTCATGAACAGCTTTTGTTGTCAAAATAGAACCGGTACCACCTAACGGGTGTCCAAGAGCTATTGCGCCGCCATTAGGATTCACTCGGTCCATATCTGGCTCCAACTCTTTTTCCCAAGCCAGCACAACCGAAGCAAATGCTTCATTTATCTCAACAACATCTATGTCATCAATAGTCATATCGTTATCTTTGAGCAACTTCTGTGTAGCCCCAATCGGTCCAGTAAGCATAAGTTCAGGATCTGAACCAACTAAGCAAGTGTCCACAATTCGAGCAAGGGGAGTGACTCCCAATTCTTCAGCTTTACTCATGGTCATAAGCAATAAAGCACCCGCACCATCTGAAATTTGAGAAGAAGTTCCAGCTGTGTGAACCCCATCTTTTCTCCCAGTCGGCTTTAACGCAGCTAGAGACTCCATGGTTGTTTCTCGCAGTCCCTCGTCTTTAGAAATAACGGTAGTTTCTTCGCTTACTTCACCATCGTCACCCATAAGTGGTACTTCTACGGGAACAATTTGTGTACCAAAACGATCTTCATTCCAAGCTCGTGCAGCACGCTCCTGTGATAACACACCAAAAGAGTCAGTGTCTTGTCGTGAAATGCCCCATTGATCAGCAATACGCTCTGAACCTTCGAATTGGCTAGTGAATTCAAAATGCTCAAAGTAATTTCGATTTACTGGTCGTCCAGCGTCAGGATCTTTAGGTGTAGTGGCTCCAAACCCGACCCGACTCATCAACTCAACACCGCAACCCACTGCTACATCAACAGTTCCAGATGCAACAAGTGCATAAGCGAGGTTTGTGGCTTGTTGCGAAGATCCGCATTGAGCATCAACCGTGGTGGCAGGAGCGCTAAGTGGCAGACCTGCGGACAACCATGCGGTCCGAGTGACGTTCATTGTTTGCATACCAACTTGCCCGACACATCCGCCAACTACTTGCCCTACTTCTGACGGATCAACTCCGGATCGGTCAAAAAGAGCTTTTTGGACTTTTCCAAGAATATCTACCGAATGACTGGTAGAGAGACCCCCGTTACGTTTCCCGACAGGAGTGCGTACGGCTTCAACAATCACAACATCGTTCATTTGAACTCCTAAAAATATAACTAATAAGACTCTAACGCATATACAGAACTGTTGAAATCTTAAGCGTGAGGTTAGATCGGTAAGTTCCCTGTAGCAACAGAAGTAGAACCCGAGTCAGTGAAAGCATTGATGGTTCTTTGAGCGATACGCATTTGATGAACTTCATCAGCTCCATCAGCGAATCTTGCCCATCGAGCATGCTGATACATGTCGGCGAGAGGGGTGTCTGTTGAATATCCGAGAGCCCCGTGGACTTGAATTGATCTGTCAATAATTCGACCTAAGGAGTTAGCGACAAAATGTTTTGCCATAGATACTTCAGATTTGAAGTCTTCCCCTCGATCAATTTTGTAGGCGGCATGTAAAACCATCAATTTTGACTGGTAAAGCTCCATCGTAGAATCTGCGATCAACCATTGAATTCCTTGCTTTTCCGCCAAAAGTGACCCATGGCTAAACCTTTCTAACGATCGTTCAACCATCATGTCTAAAGCTGTTTCAGCTTGGGCTATCCACCTCATACAGTGAGCGAGTCGAGCTGGTCCTAAGCGGTATTGCCCAAGTAAGTGCCCTTGTCCTCTTCCTCCAAGCATTTGTGATTCGTGTACTCGAAGGTCTTCAATAAGGATCTCGCTATGACCGGTAGAACCATGCATAGTTTCAATCTCTCGTACCTCGTTCCACCCACTTTGCGGAAGATCAATGATGAAGGCAGTGTTCGCAGCTTGAGGTAAGTCAGGGTCATCCTCAGTGCGTGTAATTAAGATTGCGAATTGTGCACGATGAGCGTTTGAAATAAACCACTTATGACCGTTTATCACCCATTCTTCGCCGTCTTGATACCCTTTTGTTTGAATCAAAGTGGGATCAGACCCCGCCACTTCAGGTTCAGTCATCGCAAAACAAGAAGAGCCCGTTCCCTCACATAACGGGCGAAGATACTTCTCTTTTTGTTCATCAGTTCCCCAGTGGAGCAGAGTGTGCATGTTGCCTTCATCTGGAGCCTGACAATTCAAAACCCATGGTCCGTAGCGGGATCGAGCCGCTTCTGCTTGAACCATAGCTAACTGGACGTGACCTAAGCCCATCCCTCCCCATTCCTCAGGCATATGAGGAAGCCAAAGCCCTTCACTGAATGCTTGTTTCCGCATCGAAATCAAGGTGTCAATACGTTCTTTGCCCTCTTGAGGTTCATTATCCCCGTGCCCTTCAATGAGAGCCTCTCCGGGTTTTACAACATCATCAATAAAAACACGAATTCGTGTTCTAATTTCTTCCAGTTCGGGCGATAGAGAAAAATCAATTGCCATGATTCACTCAGAGTGTTTTCCCTGGTCTTCCAGGTCCTTCAACAGGTTTGCCATCCATGCCGGAGTTTGGCTGGGCAGCAGCCATTAGTTCCGCCATGATTTCAGTCAAATCAGCTGGATCATCTGGCTGTACCGCAGTAGGTCCTAAACGCCATTGCTCGGCGATTCCAAGTTTCTGACCTCCAACATCAAAGACTCTTCCTGTAACATTTTGCGCCTCTGCGCTGCACAGCCAGACCGTAGGTACAGAGATCCAACGAGGTCCAAAATTTTCTTGACCCTCTTCGTCCAGACCAGAGAATCCAGGCAATTCGGCTGTCATACGGGTGTAAGCACCAGGAGCTAAACAATTAACAGTTACCCCATATTTTGCTAACTCAACAGCAGTAATAAGGGTAAATGCGGCTATCCCTGCTTTTGCCGCTCCGTAATTTGATTGTCCTACATTTCCATAGATTCCGGAAGGGGAAGAAGTATTCACGATGCGCCCAAAGGCTTCACCGCCAGCTTTTACTTTTTCGCGCCAATAAACCGCTGCATGATGAGTAGGGGCGAAAGTTCCTTTCAAATGCACGTTTATTACGGAATCCCAGTCACCTTCTGACATTGAGAAAACCATTCGGTCACGAAGTATTCCTGCATTGTTAATAAGAATGTCGCAACTTCCAAAAGTATCAATCGCTTGTTGGATCATTTCTCCTGCAGCATCAAAATCAGCAACATTGGCTCCGTTTACAACTGCTTCACCACCCATAGCTGTTATTTCGTCGACTACAGACTGTGCTGGTGTTATGTCACCTCCAGACCCATCAGTGTCACCACCAAGGTCATTTACAATCACCTTGGCTCCGTTTTCAGCAAGTAGAAGTGCATGTTCGCGTCCAATGCCGCGCCCAGCTCCTGTAACGATGGCCACTCGGCCTTCACAGAGGTTGCCCATTTTAAAATCTCCTAATTCAAAGGTTTATCGGTATAGCCTGCCACCTTCTTGGCCTAATCGGCTAGACGGGGTTCACCTATTCTATACAGTTCGCCTAAAGTAATTTCGTGAGTAAAAGTCTTAATTCTGTTTCTTACACTCAGGGCTTGCATGAAGTCGCCGATGGGGTGTTTGCCTATTTACAACCTGACGGAGGATGGGGATGGAGTAACGCCGGTCTATTAGCTTCAGACTGGTCATCTTTATTAATTGACACCCTTTTTGATCTCTCGCTCACACGGAACATGCTTGACTCAATGTCGGTTGTTACTTCAGGTCGCCCTATAGATGTTGTAGTGAACACTCATGCAAATGGAGACCATTGCTATGGGAACAGTTTGGTTGAGGACGCCCAGATCATCACCACAGAAGCAGCGGCCGCTGAAATGAATGCCATGCCTCCTTCCGCTATCGCTGCGCTTATGGCTTTGGATCTAGGTGAAGTTACAAACAAGTATGTGCAAGAAGCTTTCGGTCCCTTTAACTTTGACAACATTGAACTTCCTCCACCTGATCGCACTTTTCAGGGAGAACTTCAGCTAGATGTAGGCGGAAGAACGGTTGAACTTATCGAAGTAGGTCCTGCGCATACTTCAGGTGATCTTCTTGTTTATCTACCAGATGCATCCACTGTCTTCTGCGGGGACATACTTTTCATCAACGGGACTCCCATTATTTGGGACGGACCAGTTTCAAATTGGATTGATGCCTGTGATCGAATCATCGGCTTAGAAGCAGATGTTGTAGTTCCAGGTCACGGTCCTTTAACGGACGCAGAGGGCGTGACCGCAGTTCGGGATTATCTTTCATTTATAGAAAAAGAATGTAAGGAACGTCACGCCGCAGGACAAAAAGCAACAGAAGCAATAGCAGAAATTGATCTTGGACCTTACAAAGAATGGGGCGAGTGGGAGCGTTTAGCAGTAAACGTTCACGCAATTTACAGAGAAATAGAAGGACAAAGTGAGATCCAATCTCCGTTAGACCTATTTGCATCTATGGCGGAACTCAAATCAGGAGTTTGAAATGATAAAGAATGTTTCTTTTGTTGGTCTAGGCGTAATGGGATTTCCCATGGCTGGATATTTACAGCAAGCAGGCTATTCAACGACGGTTTATAACCGCACAACAACAAAAGCAGAAGATTGGAAAGATCGCCATGGCGGTAAAACGGCATCAACTCCCGCAGAAGCTGCAGTGGGTTCACAAATCGTTTTTATGTGCGTAGGGAACGATGATGATGTCCGCTCTGTTGTTTATGGTGACACGGGAGTTCTCGCTGGCATGGAATCCGGAAGCGTTTTAGTTGATCACACAACAGCCTCAGCAGAAATAGCAAAAGAAATAGCAGAAGTGGCAGAAACACAAAACATAGGCTTTATTGATGCCCCGGTTTCAGGCGGTCAAGCAGGAGCTGAAAACGGTCAACTAAGTGTCATGTGCGGAGGTAAAGAAGAAACTTTCGAAATAGTTGAGTCGGTGATTTCAGTGTATGCAAAGGCGGTGAATCTCATCGGCCCAGTTGGGTCCGGTCAAACAACAAAAATGGTTAACCAAATTTGTATCGCAGGTTTAGTTCAGGGCCTGTCGGAAGGCTTAGATTTCGGTCGCAGAGCTGGTCTGGACATGGAAAAAGTTATTGCTGCAATTAGCCAAGGAGCGTCTGGTTCTTGGCAGATGTCAAACCGATCAGAAACGATGCTGGAACGCGAATTTGATCACGGATTCGCGCTTGACTGGATGCGAAAAGATTTAGACATTGTATTCAATGAAGCTAGTCGTATAGGGGCAAAATTGCCCATTACCGCAATGGTTGACGAATATTATGCTCAACTCCAAGATCAAGGGCATGGACGTTGGGATACGTCATCACTTATAGAACTCTTACGAGACAACTAATACAAACTTGGAATTTCTCCCGCAACAGTAGTGCGATTCAACTCTCTTCTTTGGCCCGCGTAGTCATTTATCGCCACATGTTGAGTGGATCGATTATCCCAAATAACTACGTCACCGTTAGCCCAGCGGTGACGGAAAGTGAACCGAACATGCGTTGTCCAATTATGTAACCACAACATTAAATGTTCCTCATCTTCTGAACTGCTAATTTCAGGACCTCTCAGGCCTCTGACGTAAGTTCCATTGAAGAACAATGATTTGATTCCAGTTTCAGGGTGAGTGCAAACCAGAGGATGCTCCTGAGTCTTCTCCGCCTCGGTTGAAGTTCGTATATCCATCCCAGTGAGAGCTGAGTGGAGATTCTGCTGTTTAGGCGAATAGGAAGCGGAAGCGGAGTGTACACAAGTTACAGATTCAAATTTTGATTTAGATTCACTATCTAAAGCCTCGTAAGCGGCTGAATTTGAAGTCCAGACGGTATCGCCGCCCGTTACAGGAACATCAATTGAGTGCAAAATTGTAAAAGCTGGAGGGGTTTCAAGAAAAGAAAAATCACTATGCCAAACTCCACCAAAGTTAAACGCATTAACTTCAGAAGCTTTTTTGACGATTTTTATTACTTCAGGATGGTTAGGGATAGGTTGAACAAAGGGGACTGGGGAATAAGGGCCAAGCTGGTGACTAAATTCTGTCTGCTCTTTAGGTGAAAGAGATTGATCAGGTATAACGACTACTTGATGCCTGCATATATTTTCCCGAAGCTCTTTTGCAGCTGATTCGTCAACGTTTTGAAGATCAATTCCAGTAATTCGTGCTCCAATCACACCGGTGAGAGGTTCAATCTTCATTTCATATCTGCAAAAAGATTCTTTACAAGATTTGAGATAAGAAAAGTTTTGAACGCTCTTCTACCGGATCAGTGAAGAAAGTTTCAGGCGTGCCTATCTCAACGATTTGGCCTTCATCCATAAAGATGATTCGATCTGCAACTTCTTTAGCAAACCCCACTTCATGTGTTACCACCATCATCGTCATACCAGAAAGAGCCAGTTCCTTCATAACATCAAGCACTTCTTTAATCATCTCAGGGTCAAGAGCTGAAGTTGGCTCATCAAAGAGCATGATTCGAGGTTCCATTGCCAGCGCCCTAGCTATAGCCACACGCTGCTGCTGCCCACCTGAAAGTTGGCCAGGGTACTTATCTGCCTGTTCCGGAATCCCTACTCGTTCAAGCAAAGCGATGGCTTGCTCTTGTGCTTCAACCTTCGGTTTCTTTCTCACCCATATTGGAGCAAGAGTCACGTTATCGATCACTTTCAGATGCGGAAAAAGGTTGAATTGCTGAAACACCATTCCGACTTCAGAACGAACCTTCTCAATGTTTCTTAAATCATTTGTTAACTCGATTCCATCAACTTCAATACGGCCTTCTTGATGTTGCTCAAGGCGATTAATGCAACGAATCCAAGTTGATTTTCCCGACCCAGAAGGGCCTAGAACAACAACCACTTCTTGCTCTTTAATAGTCGCTGAGACCTCATCCAACGCTTGAAAGTCACCGTACCATTTTGAGACATTCTCACAGACAATCATGTCCGCAGCATTACTCAAATCTCGGTTGCTTCCAGTTGAAGTTTCATTGTTAGTTTCATTCATAGTTTCACCTCATCGTTCACCAAGACCGACACGTCGTTCAAGACGCTGGCTGGCTTTTGACATCTGATAAGAAAGTATCCAATAAATAAGACATACGAAAAGAAGATTTTCTCTTACGCTGCCAAGGAACTCTGTCTGGTTCGGGATGACATTACGAGCAATATAAAGAATGTCAAATAAACCAATTATTGCTAGCAGTGATGTTTCTTTGAAAACACCAATGCAGTGGCTGACAAGCGGAGGAATAGAAACTCGCAACGCTTGGGGAAGAACAATAAACAACGTTTTTTGTGGCGTGGTCATACCAACCGCATCAGCAGCTTCATGCTGTCCACGAGTTACAGATTGAAGACCACCTCTCACATTTTCTGCTAAGTAAGCAGAAGAGAAAAGAGAATAACCAATAACTATTGAAGCTACTTCTCCGATTTCCATCTCCTTAGGAAGGAACATCGGGAACATGATGCTAAAGAAAATCAAAATCGTGATTAATGGTATTCCTCGAACAAATTCAATAAACCACGTACACAGAATCCGGAAGATCGGCATTGTGGAAGTACGGCCAAGAGCAAGGAGTATGCCTAAGGGGAAAGAAATCACAATCGTGAATATTGCGATCAACAAAGTAAGCGAAACTCCACCGATGAAGAAGCTTCCAGGCACCTCAACAGTAGACGGTGTATTGATAGCAGTAACCAGCCAACAGGTAACTCCGGAAACCCCAATCCATCCCAAACTATAACGACGACGAGTTTGGGTATCGCCAGCAAAAGTCGGAGCCGAAATAGCGAATATAGCCAAAAGCAGAATAAGTATTCGAATAATCATTCGCATCGGAGTCAAGAAAGAGCCGAATCCAATTAGAAGAGTTATTGCAGCGATCACTTTTCCGAGTTCTCCTGCAGTTGGACGTGTCAACCAGAACAGCAGACCAGCACCTACAGCGGCGAAGACGAGAAAAATGGGTATGTCTGTATTGAGAACATGTCCCATATCAAAATCAGGGTCTCTTAGAACGAGATAAAGCAAAGCAGGAGGCGCTAAGAACCAGATAGTAAGAACACTCACTCGTAAAACATTCTGAGAGACCTTTTCTCGAATTGCTTTCCCAGCGAAATATGCGGCGATACCTATCAGCAGCATGATTGTCCATGGCAATTTTGTCGTCAAAGCAACTGTGCCTGCTTCCGCTAGAGAACGTGGAGTTCTCTCAAATACGAAACTGTGATGCCCGTAGGGGACAACCCACAGTGAAAGAATCGCAACAGCTAAAGCAATCACTGTTACGGTCAGGACGCTCATTGTCTTATCTTCATCGCTGAACTTAACCAGTGATCCGCCAAACAGAGAAATACCTGTACCGACACACAACCAAATGATTGTTGCGCTGCTACTAAAAGGTGCAAGCAATGTCAAGATATCTATGACAACACCGGTACTAAGCAGAAAAGAACCTAATCTTCTGAGAGCTACGCGACTGCCTGCATTCCATACAGCCATAGATAAGCCCGTTAAGGTAAAGATCACTCCTACACAGACCCACACCCTCATGTATTGCTCTTCTGGATATGCCTGAGTCATCAACAGACGAAGATTTGTAGCAGTGGAACCCCACTGTCGCTCATGACTAAAAATGAATGATAGAAGACCACGTCCAAGAATTAGAAGAATTCCAGTGGAAGCAACGGTTAGGAAAATATTAAAGGGAGAGGAGAAAAGGTTTTCTTTTATCCATAGGCGAGGAGGCAGTTTAGGAGTTTCTGGAGGCGGCTTTATGCTTACTGTTCCTTCTGCACCAGTAACGTTAAAATCGCTCATTATCGTTCCACCAACTGCATTCGAACATTAAACCAATTGACGATCACCGAAATAGTTAGAGAACAACTCAGATAGAACAACATCCAGATTCCAACTACCGGTAAAGTCTTCCCAGTTTGGTTGAAGACTGTGGTTCCGACTTGGACTATGTCGCTGTAACCAACGGCGATCGCTAAAGAAGTGTTTTTTGTGAGGTTGAGATACTGGTTTCCAGTTGGAGGCAAAATAACTCTAAAAGCTTGCGGCAAGATTATGTGACGCAAAGCATGGCTTCTTTTCAGTCCAACCGCGTTTGCTGCTTCTATTTGTCCTTTCGGTACAGCAAGAATTCCTCCGCGGACGTTCTCTCCAATAAATGCTGACGTGTAGAAGACAACACCAAAAAACACGGCAGCAAAACTAATACTCATAGTTAGTCCACTAGACCCATAATTAGGGAACTTTCCAGGTTGCACAATATCCGGACGCATTGCATCAAAGGGTCTAGCAGCCCCGTCAACGTTGAATTTAGATTCGATGACTTCAAACAGATCGCGTCCGCTATTTAAGATCCAAGAAGAAAACCCGGTCCACCTTACAAAAAGAACTATGAAAGCTACAGAGACCGCAGCGGTAAAAATTATTCTGAACCAGTCATCGTCAACGAGGGAAAGATGACCACGTGCACTGCGGTTTTTACGAATGAAACGGATAATCCACGTGGAAGCTAATCCTACAGAAAGGGCACATAGGAGAAGTTGAGGAGCAAGAATTGGAAGAGAATCAAATAGTGATGCGAGTGCTCCAAAGATTGAACCAACCCAAGAGAATATTGGGTGGATAAAAATACCTAGTATTCCGAATAATGCGACGACTCCGAGAGCCCAAAGAACGGGTGAAGTATCTGCTCCTGTTTCATCGTGAATTCGTTTTCTCTTTTTATACACGAAGTAAGAAACTGCGGCACCAATAAGAACGACAACAAGCCATTGATAAAAGCCATCTGCTAAGAAAACTCTAGGCATAGATATGCCCTTGTTAGAAATATGAAACCATCCATTTATTGGGCCAGTTTCAAGGCTCACTCGGGGAAGAACAGTGAGGATGGAGAAGAAAAAGATTATTTGAACTAGCAGAGGGATATTTCTTAAAGTTTCCACCCATATTGTTGCGAGACGACGAACCAGCCAGTTATTTGAAAGGCGGGCGAGACCTACAATTACCCCAAGAATCGTGGCGAAGATGATACCGATGAGGGAGATTCGGATGGTGTTCACCATTCCCACCCAAAGAGCTCGACCGCCAGAATCGGGGTGGGTGTCAATACCTTCGCTTAATTGAATGTCAACTGGACGTTCTATGAAGTTGAAGTCTGCAGAGATACTTCGCGCCTTGAGATTGTCACCTGCTTGACTAGTGAGAAACCACAGCGCAGTTAGAACTACTACGAGAAGGAAGACTTGTGTTACCCACTTTATGATTACGATGTCGCGCCAAAGTGGAGGCCGTGCTGAAAGCACTTTTTCAGAAGTGGACGTAGGAGTATCGGACATATCTTTGAACAGACTAGTAAGAAATTATCTCAGGATGTTACACGGGCTGTATTAAATGAAAAGACCCCACGCACTTGGAACAAATTGTTCCTCGTCCGTGGGGTCTTAACGGATTAGTTAGTTAAATCTAACGTGCAGGTGGTGCATAAATTAGACCACCATCGAGCCATCCAGCGTTAGCGCTGCCCTCGCGGACAAGACCAACAGGATTAAGGTTCGAGTTGTAGATTTCACTGTAGTTACCAACCTGCTTGATTACCTGATAGAAAGCATCGGCGCTAAGACCCATTACGGTCTGAAGTTCGCCTTCGCCTCCAAGCAGACGACCAACTTCGCCTGGGTCGTTAACGTGATCATCAACGTTTGATGAACCAATGCCATATTCATCCATGATGATGGTGGCATATACAGTCCAGTTGATGACGTCTGCCCAAACAGAGTCATTTTGGCCATATGTTGGGCCAAGTGGTTCTTTCGAGATCGGAGTAGCTGGGAAAATCACCCACTCTTGATCTGCAGGTTGTTGCTTAACCTTGCGTCCAACTAATGCTGAACCATCAGTTGTGGTGATATCACAACCACCAGCAATAAATGTTTCATAGACTTCGTCGCTTGTTTCAAAAGCAAGCAATTCGATGTCTGCACCAGCCAATTCAGCGGCTTCAGCAATGTTCTTTTCGGTTGTTGTACCAGCGTTGGTGCACACAATGGCGCCGTCAAGGTCAGCTACGGTGCTTGATGCATCGAAGCCATCGCTTACGCGTGCCATGAGCTGTTGACCGTCATAGTAGGTCGTTGGACCAAAGTCCATACCTAGATCGGAGTCACGGCTCTGTGTCCAAGTGGTATTACGCATCAGAAGATCAACATCGCCAGTTTGTACAGCGGTGAAACGTTCTGAAGCGGTTAATGCTACGAATTCAACGGCATTTGCATCGCCTAATACGGCAGCAGCTACTGCACGGCAGTAGTCAGCGTCAAATCCGGTGACTGAGCCATCGGCTTGAGTCTCAGAGAATGCAACCGCACTGCCGCTTACGCCACAGTGAACTTTGCCGCGAGCTATAACGGTGTCAAGAAGGCTGCCATCGGCATCCAATTCAACGGCCGTAGTAGCGGGCGCTTCAGTTGTCTCTGCCGGAGCAGCAGTAGTTGTACCTGCATCATCGGAGGAATCGCTACTGCAAGCAGCAGCAACAACACCGACAGCAAGGAACAACGAGAGAAGCTTGAAAAGCTTGCTCATGTGGAACCCCCTCGGTTCGTCGATGCCCCATACGGGACCCTACCCACTCTTGGATAGTCCACATAACGGTAGGAGTAATAAACGGTATAGGCAACCGAGACGCCCGAATCTGCACTAGAAATAGAAATCTGTCATCATTTCGTCATAAAGAGAAAGAGTCCGAAATGAGTGAAAAAGTAGAAATTCAGACGGTTTTGGGTCCAATTTCCCCCGAAAACCTTGGTCGTACGCTAATGCATGAGCATTTAGCCGTCGGCTATTCAGGATGGGAGTCTCACACCAATCGACTAAAGAAATCACGTTCAGATATGCGCCAAATATGTATAGATCGCATTTCAGAATTACAAGATTTGGGTTACCAAACGCTCCTAGATCCTTGTCCCGCAGATCTAGGGAGAGACGTTGATCTGATGGTTGAAGTAGCTGAAGCAACAGGGTTCAACATTATCTGCGCAACAGGTCTCTACCGTGAAGAAGGCGGGGGAGTCGCCTACTGGACACATAAAGCCCAATATGAAGACATTGAAGGAGTTATGGAAGAACTATTCATTTCAGAACTAACTGAAGGAATAGGAGAGACTGGAGTTCGTCCCGGAATCATCAAATGCGGGACTGGACGTGGAAGCATGTCAGATTATGAAAGCAAAGTGTTTGCCGGAGTGGCAAGAGCATCTGTCGCTACTGGAGTTCCAGTAACAACCCATACAGATGATGGGACTCTAGGCGATGTCCAACAAGAAGTGTTAACAAAAGGCAAGGTTCCAGCCAATCAGATAATTATTGGACACTCTTGTGGAACGACAGATACCGACTATCACATGTCTATAGCATCAGCTGGTAGCTACTTAGGTTTTGATCGATTCGGCATAGAAGCTTTGATGCCAGACCAAGACCGTGCAGAGTCTTTAGCTCGCCTTATCAGGAACGGGGTAGGTGATCGGGTTGTAGTGAGCCATGACTCCGTTTGGTGCTGGAAAGGAGAGCCTTTCCCTGCACACGCAATGGATCGTATAACTGAGGCCATGGAACCAACCCGCTTTGACCGGGAAGTAGTTCCAATGCTTAAAGAAAGAGGAATAACAGAAGAAGAGATAGAAAAACTTGTTGTGGACAACCCTCGACGATTCTTTTCTCAAGAATCTCTCAAATCTGTAAATTGATCCACCTACTAGTTGACTTGCCGATCCATATGTTCCCAGTAAGGAGCGCGAAGTTTAAACTTTTGTAGTTTGCCCGTAGAGGTGCGAGCGAGTTCTTCACGGAATTCCACTGAAGTTGGACATTTGTAGTGAGCCAAAAGATCTCGACAATGATCAATGAGTTCCTGCTCACTTGTTGAGTTGTCATTTACGACCACTAAAGCTTTTACCGTCTCACCCCATTTTTCGTCTGGCACTCCGATTACAGCTACCTCGGCTACAGCAGGATGTGAAAATAGGGCATCTTCCACTTCAATTGAAGAGACGTTCTCTCCACCGGAAATAATCACATCTTTCTTACGGTCAGTGATCGTCACATAATTTTCATCACTTATTGTCGCTCCATCTCCAGTGTGGAACCAGTCGTCAGCAAGAGCCTCTTCAGTGGCATCGGGCTGACTCCAGTAACTTTTTAGAACATGATTTGAACGAGCGAGAAGCTCTCCATCTTTACTTGAAGACAATTCAACACCCAAAGCGGGGGCTCCAGCACGAGAAAGCTTGACTGCTCGCTCTGCAGCATCAAGGTGATCCCACTCAGCACGATTTCTATTCATAGTCAAAAGTGGCGCGGTTTCTGTTAAACCATAGATTTGAATGAATTCCCAGTTCAGTTCAGTCTCTACTTGTGCGATTAGTTGAGTTGGGGGAGGAGCACCAGCAACCACAATACGCATAACTCCAGCGCCTGGAATTTCTCCATCCCATTCAGCGGCTGCATCAAGAACGGCGGAAATTACCGCTGGGGCCCCGCAAAGCAAAGTGATCTTATGTTTTTTAATACGCTCAAGTATTTCTCGACCATCAACCTTTCTGAGAACTATGTGTTGTCCACCCATTCCAGTCATGGCGTAGGGCATACCCCAACCGTTGCAGTGAAACATAGGAAGTGTGTGTAAATAGACGTCGCGATCAGAAACTCCAGCTTGCCAGCCAAAAACAGCGGCATTAAGCCAAATGTTACGATGGGTCATCTCCACACCCTTTGGACGTGCAGTGGTTCCACTTGTGTAATTGATCGTCGCAGTCGCAGATTCATCGGGAATCCAAGGTTTAGGGACACCTCCTTCAACAAAAATTTGATCTGACTCTGGCCCTACTACAAATTGATGCTTCACATTAAAAGATCCATGCTCATCAGCTAACTCAGGATCAATGAACAGTACCTCAGCGCCAGAATGATCAAGAATGTACTGAATCTCAGCAGCACTTAATCGGAAGTTAATAGGGACCCCTACTCGCCCAAAAGCACTACTTCCAAATAAGAAAACTAGGAGACGCGCTGCATTGTGAGAAACCATGGCAACTCGTGCCCCGGTTTCAAGACCCAGTTCATCAAAGCCAGTGGCCATACCTCTTGAAAGTTCAGCAAGACGTTTGTAGGTAATTTCAGGCAGAGGAGAAGCGGGCTGATCCGGTTCATCAATGATCGCGACGCGGTCACCATAAACTCGTTCGGCTCGATCTAAATAATCTGCAATAGTTAGTGGTATCTCCATAGTTCTTGTCCTTATTAGATCTACGGTTGAGTTTTATTTAATAGAAGCGAGAGTAGTCCTATCGTGCGTCGACAGCCATGTTGGGTCTACGCTGGAGTGATAAATAAAGAAAGGCAACTCATGAGTAAGCAAGGTGACGAAACCCTTAACGAATTTCGTTCCAGTATCGACAACATTGATGCAGCACTTATTTTGCTTTTAGCTGAGCGATTCAAAGTAACTGGCAAGGTCGGAGACTATAAAGCCAAGGTAGGGCTCCCACCTGCAGATCCTGCCCGAGAATCTGAACAAATTGAACGCCTTAGCCGCTTAGCTAATGAAGCCGGTCTTGATCCAGTTTTCTCTGAAAAATTCTTACGCTTCGTTATAGACGAAGTCATTCGCCACCATGAAAGAGCGGGAAACGGTCAATAAACAGAGAGGATCTCTGTAGTTTTTATCTTGTGACTCGGTAGAGCTTACAAATTAGTTAGCTTCTGCTGCTTCTCTATCTTTAGCTACTTCATCAAGTTCAAGGAACTCTTCACTGGTATCTACCCAGTCTTCAAATTGGATGACACCAATGTCGGTAAACCGATCACGCAACCAACCGTCTCCAGCGTCCAGCAATCCAAGTTTCTTGCAGTTGGGGACGATCTTAGAAAATAACATGCGCTGGAAAACACGGAGTTCATCAGGCATGTCCAGTTGGAATTTAACCATTTCTTCTGTGTCGACTCCCATACGGTGCCAAACTTCTTGTCGCATGAAACGGTCGCGCATTCTAAGTGCAGCTTCGAAAGCAAATTCTTGTCGCTCTCTTAATTCTGCATGAGTCATATCTTCGTAAACCTCTTTCAAAGAAAGAACACCAAAGGCAACATGGCGGGCTTCATCACTCATGACGTAACGAAGCAATTTCTTGAGCAGTGGTTCTTGCGTGGTTTGATGCATGAATCCAAAAGCTGCTAAAGCAAGCCCTTCAACCATGATTTGCATCCCAAGGTAAGTGATGTCCCATCGGCTGTCGTTAATGATGTCATCGAGTAAGAGACCCAAGTGGTGGTTAACTGGGTATCCGATTCCTCCAAGTTTTGTATCAAGGTATTGGGCGAAGACTTCAACATGTCGAGCTTCATCAACTACTTGAGTGGCTGCATAGTATTTAGCGTCGATCCATGGAACACTTTCAACGATCTTGGCGGTGCAGAGTAATGCGCCTTGTTCACCATGCATGAATTGAGAAAGGCTCCAATTAAATGACTCCATACCTAATTGAGACCATTCTTTCTCACTGAAGTTGCGAAGAGGGGAGTCTGGGTTCTCTTCAAAATATTGTACTTCCATAGGGTCACGAACTGAATTGGCCATAAGTGCTTCTAAGTCAACTTCTATTGACCAATCCAGATCAGTTTGACCGTTCCATTGAGAAGTTTTCGCTTTTTCATAAAGCTTGTCTAAAGGCTTCCGCTCACCTTTGTCGTAACCCCAGGTAAAGATGGCATCGCAGTTATCTTCCACCGCGTGCACAAGTGAACTTACATCTGGGTTCCACATCGATATCTCACCGATCCGTTCAGGATCATTTGCGTAGTCGACGAGGTCAAAGGCTTCGTTTGAAGGATTTTCAGTGGTTGTCATTATTTGTCTCCATTTATTTCAGAATCATTTTCATTGGTTGGGGCAAAACTGTTTATTACTCGGTTTATCACGTCGGTCCAAGAATCTTTAGTAGGGAGTTCTTGCCCGAGTAGGCGAGTTACGTTCATGCCGTAGCCGATGGCATGAGCAAGGCGGACAAGAGCGAGGTTGTCTAAGTCTGGGTCAATACTTCCAGACACTTTTCCTGCTTCAATGATTTTTTCAACCTGCTCGTCTTCTTGTGTAGCGAGTTGGTGTAAGACAATTGCTAAATCAGGATCACGCCTTGCGGCGACAAGAGCTTCTATGAAAATACCGGTACTTTCGTGAAGGTCATCTAGAAGGTGTTCACCAATATCGGCCAAAATATCTTTTGGGGACTGATCGCTGTCTTCTGACCTAAGGATGCGTTCAATTTCAGTAGGGGCGTGATTCTTAACAGCGTCTTGAAGCAGGTCTGCTTTTCCCGTGTATCTACTGTAAATAGCGCCGGTAGTAACGCCAGCTCTGCGAGCTATTTCTGCTACTCCCGCTTGTTCATATCCTTTTTCAGCGAAAAGATCAGCGGCGGCCGCTAGAAGACGATCGGAAAGTTCACTACTTGTTAGATCGTTGGGCTCGGTTTCAACTGTTATTCCTAAGGACATAAAACGATAATAACGATCATTATCCATGAATACAAGGCAAGATTAGATAAAAATATAAAAGTTGCTATATACAAGTAGTGACTTAATTATTAAGGAGTCGTCATGGAATTTGGTGTAAATATTTTTCCTTGTGAATACGGCATTCCGCCTAAAGTCCTTGGACCAGAGCTCGAAGAACGCGGATTTGAATCAATCTGGGTAGCAGAACATAGCCATATACCCAAAAATCGTACTGCTCCTTGGCCTGGCGGCGATGTCCTTCCGCAGATGTATTACGACGCTATGGACCCATTTGTAGTTTTGTCAGCGATTGCAGCGGTTACAGAAAAACTGAAAGTAGGAACAGGGATTGCTTTAGTCATTCAACGAGACCCAATTCAAACATCAAAGGAAGTAGCGAGCCTTGATGTTCTCTCAGGGGGAAGAGTCCTTTTTGGGATCGGAGCAGGTTGGAGTCTCGAGGAAATGGAAAACCATGGAACGGATCCAAATCGAAGGTTTGGTTTGATGCGCGAAAGTATCGAAGCTATGAAGTCAATTTGGGCAAACGAAGAAGCCGAGTATCACGGAAGTCAAATTAACTTCGACCCAATTATCTCCAACCCCAAACCGTTACAGAAACCGCACCCTCCTATACATGTAGGAGGAGTTCTACCCGGTGGACTAAATCGCGCCGTTCGCTATGGAAACGGGTGGATACCTATAGCCGGAAGAGGAGAATTTGATCCGCACGGATGGGTAAAGGAAAGAGATATAGCTTGTGAGAAAATAGAGCGTGACCCTTCGGAAGTCGAAATATCAATTTATGGAGCGCCTAATAATCCAAAAGTTATAGAAGAACTCCTAGATGCTGGAATTAGCAGAGTGGTTTTTGGTTTACCGCCTGAAGGCACAGAACCTGTCATGAAAGTTCTTGACGAACTAACTGAATTGAAAGAGAACTTCTAATTCATTATGTCTGACCCTGTAATCGAATCGATTATTTCTACAGGAATGATTTACGAAATAATTGATTGTGATCCCGATTTAGCGGACACAGTTAATTTTTGTGAGCACTATGGCTACCAATTAGAAGAATCAGCAAACGCAATCATGGTTGCCGGCAAGAGTGAGCCAAAAAAATATGTTGTTTGTTTAGTTTTGGCCTCCACTCAAATAGATGTAAATAAAGTCGTAAAGAAAAAGCTGAACGTAAAGAAGGCTTCCTTTGCTACTCCGGAAGAAGCCATTGAAATCACTGGGGGAATGACACTGGGGGGTATAACTCCGTTCGGTTTACCAGAAACACTCCCGTTGTGGATAGACAGCAAAGTTATGGAATGCAACAAAGTGATCGTAGGCGGAGGTTCACGAAGTCGAAAAATATATCTCCCGCCAGAAAGTCTCTCAATGCTTACAAATGCAGAAGTAGTTGAAGGACTCGCAAAACCTCGATCTTTGTCTTAGCCAAAAACAAAAGAACCCATTGGCTAACCAATGGGTTTCTTTAAGGGTTGGGCTTACGCACCCTTCATCCTACCTGCGTAGCTAGAAGATCCTCCGCAAGAGCGTCCTTCTGGGCATCAGATAAAGCAATTTCTTCGCTTAATTGCTCAAAATCACAACCAATAGCGATAGGAGGAGAGTCAATGGTGAAAGTTAGATATTGAACTGCAGAAAGGCGATCGTCACCGACTTGTGCAGGATCATATTCTGCATAAACTCGAGAACCGTCAGTCAAGACAAGGTAGAAATGGTTTTGTAAACCTAACCAAGAAGTCAATAACGGTCGTCTCTCGGATTCCTCGGCGATTTCAATTAGTAAGGCGCATCCAAGTTGGCCAGTGTTTCCAAGTAGTCCGTTGTAGACATCAAGTTCTTCTTGGATAGAAGATTCACGAACTACTTTTTCTGCACGCGTAATTTCTTGAATTTGATACTTGATTGTTTCATGATTTTCAAAAAGAAATGTCAAATATTGGCCGAGATGGATCCTCCGAGGAGCCTTAATTCTCATTACTTCTTTTCTTATTTCGTCACGGGTCTCTGAATAAGTTTGATAGTCAATTATTTCTTCTCGTTTGACGTGGTGTGGAGCTAAGTTCATATCAATCCTTTATCTCATCAATAGGAGTAGGGAAGCCGTCGGCTTCATAAGCACGAGCCAAAATTGTCATCGGATGAAGAGGTTCTTTTTCTGCATGTTGAGCAAATTGTAGGGCGGCTAGAGGGCAGTCTGTCGCCCAAACAGAAGCTTCTTGTGAAGACATTCCATCAAAAGATTTTTTCCCTATCCGAACAGAAACTTCAAATCCCTCAGACTTCATGGCAAAAGTTCCATCATGGCCGCAACATTCCATTGTGGTCATTGGTTTAACCCCTGGAATTTTTCGAAGTAAATCTCTTCCCTTGAATCCAACTGCTTGAGCTCTCAGATGGCAGGGTGAATGGTAGTTAACGGTTTCGGGGGTGGATTTAAAATCGGTATTAAATCGTTCCTCTGAGCGTATTGACCAAAGAAACTCACTTGGATCAGTTACGGCATCAGCGAGGGCTTTTGCATCTTCACGATCGGCAGTCTCCACAAGTTCTGGATATTCCTGCCTAAGCATCATTGAGCAAGTGGGGTTGATCGCTACAACTTTTTTTCCTTCGCGCACATGGGGCAACAGACGCGTCAAATTATTCTTCGCTTTCGCTCTTAGCGTTGTTAAATCACCTGACTCCCAAGCAGGCATACCACAGCACTCCAGCCCACTTTCACAAGAGACATCAACCCCGTTTTTCTCCAGAACGGAAACAGTGTCATGCCCTATAGCTGGCTCATTATTTTCCACATAGCAAGTAGGGAAAATAACGACTTCACCGTCTTTGACTGAGCGGATAAACCCATGTTTCTTTGCCCATTGCGTGAAAGTTTTTTTAGCAAATCTTGGAAGCCTTTTCTTTTGATGAATTCCAAGAACTTTGTCAAGAAAAAATCGATGTACCTGGCTTCGAGAATTAAGAGAGTTCACAAGTCCTGAAGCCACTCGAGAAAAGCGTGCTAAACGGTCTGGGTCTCCCAATATTCGATCTCGAACACTTAGGCCTTCAACTTTGTATCTTTGCGCTTTGTACCGATGGACTAGCTTTGGAAAGTCAAGTTGAAATTCATGATTTTCCCGAACCGTATAAGGGCACTGAACCTCACAAAGTTTGCACTGAAAACATTCATCCATTACTTGAGCAGTCTCTGCATCAGTAATTTTTCGAACGTCCCCATCATGTCGGTCGTCTATGAAAGAAAAAAGTGAAGGAAAACTATCGCAGTATTTGAAACACATGCGGCAGCCGTGGCATATCTCAAAAGTTCTTTCAATTTCTGCATTCAGAGCCGCGACATCCCAGTAAAGGGCATCTTCGGGATCGTAAGTGATACCTGAAGTAGGTTGATATGAAATATTTTCAGTCATAACTCGTTAGACGCGAAAGACAAAGCCACTAGAAGTGACAAGGGTTTAGTTGCATTAATAACCGTCTAGGTGTTATTAACTAACTTCATCTAATAATGATTGGAACCGTCCCGCATGAGCTTTTTCAGCTTTAGCAAGGGTTTCAAACCAATCTGCGATTTCTGCAAAACCCTCATCACGAGCAGTGCTGGCCATACCTGGGTACATCTCGGTGTATTCATGAGTCTCTCCAGCAACAGCAGCTGCAAGGTTCTCCATTGTGTCACCTATTGGAAGACCAGTAGCAGGGTCACCAACTGTTTTGATGTAATCAAGATGTCCGTGTGCATGCCCAGTTTCGCCTTCGGCGGTATCGCGGAAATTTCCAGCGATATCTGGGTATCCCTCTACATCTGCAACTTTCGCAAAATATAGATAACGACGGTTAGCTTGAGATTCGCCAGCAAAGGCAGCCTTAAGGTTCTCAAGGGTTTCACTATCGGCAAGATTCATGATTTCTCCTCAATATTTTCCCAACTTTCCCTACTAAGAGAAAGTCTTAGCCAATCAAATCTTATCTTGTATTAGATCAAGAAATACTCTTGTTCTAAGTTCCATACACCGGAGTTTCTGGCCCAACTAAATCTTTAAAGATCGCCAAGATTTCTCCTGATTCAGCATGTCTTCCAGTTTCATGTTTTGAATAAATAGTTGTTCCGTTTACCTCAACATCAAAAATTCCCTTGGCCCCACCAATGAGGGAGAGGTTAGTGATGACGTTTTGGTAATTGGAAAGAAGGTCGTTAGCGGCGCTCACGGCGTGCTGCGAATAATCTCACGGCACACAGTAGGTAATTTTGATTTTATAGTCACTCATAAAATTAGGTTAGCCGCGCTCCTGCTATCAGAAGGGCATCGGAGACAACTTCCATGCTGGCGGGAAGACTTCTAAAAGGTTCACCATCTGCTCTAAGTTCTCCTAGAGCTTCAATCGTGACAGAGCGAGCACGGAACATTGAAACTTCTGCAGCGTCGACATGTTTTCCTTTACGAATTTTCCCAAATAAATAAAGGAGTCTCGCTCTACTGACTTCACCTAAAACACAGATATCAAGAATCCCGTCCGAGGGGTTAGCCTCTGGACAAATTTTCATCCCCCCTCCGAAATATGGAGTATTGGCAACAGTTAAGGCCATTGCATCTATTTCTATTTCAGTATTATCAATGGCAAGTTTGTAACGCGAAGGTTCTAGTTTCTTTAGTTCTGCCAACGTTGCGATGGTGTATCGCGATTTGCCCTTTGGGAATTGCATAGAGTTAGCACGTGAATTGACCTGCGCAGGGAATCCCGCGATGCAACTAGTCATGAAATACTGCGAGCCACTCTTGATTAGATCAATGGCGATCGGATCTTCTAAACACCGATCTACAGATTCTTCTATGTTCTGATTTGAGATATTCAGAGCTTTAGCGGCATCGTTGCCAGTGCCTAAAGGGATTAGCCCCAGTGTTCGTCCGGTTTCAGCTGTTGCGTTGACGGCATAATGAAGAGACCCATCTCCTCCAACGACGATAATCCGCTCTGCGTTTGATTCGGAAACAACCCTCTTTGTTTCTTGTAAAGAATTCGGTGAAAGCACTTCAATAGAATGTCCGTGAAAATCAAAGCGATTCATAATTTGTTCAAGATGTTTTGACGCTCTCCCAGACCCGGCGGAACTGTTTAAAAGAAGAGCTATGACGCTTTTCATAATGTCTCCTTTCTTGCCCAGAGATAAACTTGAGTTATGGATAAAAACATAAAACTTCAACTCTCAGTACTGGCCTCTATCGTAATTCTTGCACTAAGTAGTTGTGGTGGTGGAACCACAGCATCACAGTCCACTCCAGAGCAGTCAGACGGAGTTGTTCGAGTCATCGCAGACGACACCCAGAAATTTGACCAAGAGCGTTACACCGCATCCCCGGGTGTGGTCGAAATTGAATACATATTAGATGGCTTTCAAGCCCACAACCTGCTGATCGAAGGTTTCGAAGAAGACCTCGTACTCGAAGTAGAGAATGGTGAAACTGCTACCGGATCAATCTCCTTAGAACCAGGCAGATACATCCTTTATTGCGACATCGCTGGACACCGTGAAGCAGGAATGGAAGCTCAACTTTTAGTTGAATAAGTTCAGTCAGGAACCTAAAGACTTTTCAATGAGTTTTAGGGTTCCAGCCCATAGTTCTTGAGCCCAATCTTCGTGAAGAGCATCTTCTGACGGAGTTCCGACAACACCGCCATCTACATAGGCAAATCCCTTGTTATTCCATTTCTCATTTTCAAAGAGATCTTGAACGTTTTTGGCCATATCCGTAGAAAGACGGACACTCTCAAAAAAAGGACTAACAGCTTTACCCATAATCCGTACTACAGGGCGGAGAACGCGAGGCAACTCACGCGCGATACTGGTATCCACCATGAACCCTGGGTTGAAAGCGAACACATCGATGTTCCTAAATTTTTCTTGCAAAACACGCGCTTGGAAAATATTTAGCAACTTTGACGTTGAATAACGTAGAAAACCATTCGTTAATCCAAATTCAGCAGGCGCATGATCGGCATAAGCTAAATTCTTCACTCCTGC
>QCKS01000019.1 GCA_003215175.1 Acidimicrobiales bacterium AG-410-I20 | reverse complement strand
ATGGCGTGTACGTAGCTCAACTGGGAGGCGGCCAAGTAAACACTGCAACTGGAGATTTTGTTTTTGGAATGACAGAAGCCTATTTGATTGAAGATGGTGAACTAACTACACCAATAAGAGATGGAAATCTTATTGGCAATGGACCTCAAGCATTGTTAGACATTGATGCAATTGCCAATGACTTTGCTATGGGATCACCGGGTACTTGCGGAAAAGATGGACAAGGGGTTCCAGTAGGTGATGGCACCCCGACTCTAAGAGTGACTCGATTAACTGTCGGCGGAACGGCTGCCTAATATGAGCGAACTTTTAGCGATCTGTGAACAGATCGTCAGTAAAGCAAAAGATGGTGAACAGATTGAAGCCGTAGCTGTCTATGGGAAAGAGACAGAAGTTCGTGCATATGAAGGAGAAATTGAGTCGCTCACCACTGCCGAATCTCAAGGGGTGGGAATAAGAGTAGTAAAAGATGGTCGTCAAGGTTTCGCCCATGCTGGAACGTTTACTCCAGAAGATTTAGTTGAAACCTTGAATGAGGCCAGAGATAACTTAGTTTTCGCTACCCCAGACGAGTTTTGCGGAGTCGCAGAACCTGACGGTATCAAGCCAGTGGACTTGGATGTTTATAACGACGAACTAGTGGGAGTTTCCACTGAAGAAAAAGTCGCGATAGCTCTTGAATTAGAACGTCGCACTCGTGAAGGAGATTCTCGGATCATAGGTGTTGAATCTGCAGATTACTCAGATTCCATTTCTGAAAGCGCGGTTATGACCAGCACTGGCATTAGCGCTGCATCACGGGAGACAGGCTGCTCCCTTACTACTTATTCCTTGGCAGAAGAAAACAATGAAACTCAAACAGGATTCGGATATTCAATCGGTCGTTGTTTACAAGATTTAGATATCGAAAAAGCATCAACTGAAGCTGTTAATCGAGCAACACGCATGCTTGGATCTGTAAAGCCTCCATCTGGGCGGTTCACCGTTGTATTAGACCCCTGGGTAAGCGCTCAGTTCTTGGGGATAGTTGGAGGCACTTTAAATGCTGAGTCAGTTCAAAAAGGAAGATCGCTTTTTGCTGGCCGTTTAGGAGAAGAAGTAGCAGAACCATCAATAAATTTAATCGATGACCCTACAGATCCAGCAGCGTTCACTGCGACATCTACAGACGGAGAAGGGCTAGCTACACGACGAAACGTTCTGATAGAAAATGGTCGATTGAATCAGTTCGTGCATAACAGTTATACCGCACGTAAAGAAGGTACTTCTTCTACTGGTTCTGCGATACGCGGTTACTCTTCCACTCCGGGAGTCGGCGTTCAGGCACTTGCAGTTACCCCCGGAAATGTGAGTCCTGAGGACTTGATTTCAGAAGTAACTGATGGAGTTCTTGTACAAGGCGTAAGTGGTCTTCATTCTGGAGTTAATCCCGTCAGTGGAGATTTCTCCACGGGCGCTGAAGGCCTGAGAATTCGAAACGGAGAACTAGCGGAACCAGTGCGAGAGTTTACTATCGCTTCAACAATTCAAAAAATGTTGTCCGGGGTAACTGGAATCGGAAATGACCTCCAATGGTTACCTATGAGATCAGCTGGCGTCACTTTAGTCATCGGTGAGTTAACCGTCTCCGGAGCTTAGGTTCCTCTAATGCCCCTTTTGCATGCTCTCATTTTAGGGTTTGTTCAAGGACTAACAGAATTCCTTCCCATTTCTTCTAGCGGTCATCTCGCAATCGTTCCTTGGTTGTTCAATTGGGATGATTTTGGAGGGAATAGCTCTTTAGAAAACTCTTTTGACGTTGCTTTACACCTTGGAACGCTACTGGGTGCGATTATCTATCTTCGTTCTGATATAGCCCGATACTCAAAAGCAGCATTTCAGTGGTTTGCTTCCCGTGGTCCACTTACCGGTGATGCCCATACAGCTGTATTTATTGGGGTCACAGCAATACCCACTGGGATAATTGGCTTAATAGTTCTTTCTTTTACAAAGGACCTCGGTGATCGGATTTGGCTTGTAGCTACTTGTCTAATTCTTTTTGGTTTAGTTTTGTGGCAAGTAGATAAAAAGAAGACAACGAAAGATGTAGACCAGCTCACTCTAAGGCACGCAATCTTCTTGGGTTCGATGCAAGGGCTGGCCTTTCAGCCAGGTGTATCTCGATCTGGAGTAACAATTAGTGCTTTTCGACTTCTTGGAATCAGTCGAATTGAAGCAGCTAAGTTAACGTTTTTGATGAGCCTCCCTGTCATCGCTGGAGCAGGATTAGTAAAAATATTCGAAGTAGAAATACCTTCCGAGTGGATACCTCCGTTTTTGATTGGCATGGGGGCAGCAGCTATTAGTGGATGGCTCAGTATTCACTGGTTAATTCAACTAGTGAGTAAAACGAACTTTAAGAGTATTGCGACTTATCGAGTTGCAGTTGGAATTTTTGTTCTTCTTCTACTTCTCTTTGGATTTCGTTGATGCAGTCGACTGAGAATCTGACGATTTTTCTTTAGGCCCATTAGAAGTCTCATTTGTGGTTGTCTCAGATTTTTCTTTTTTGTTATTTTCAGCTGAGGGGGATCCAGTCTTTTTGCTCGTGGAACCATGGTCGTTTTTGTAGAAGCCTTCCCCTTTGAAAGAAATACCCACTCCGCTAAAAACTTTTTTTACGTTTCCGTCACACTCATTAACGGGGCAATCGGTCAGTGGATCATCAGCAAAGGATTGTTTTTCTTCAAACTCGTGGCTGCAAATTTGGCAACGGTATTGATAAGTCGGCATACAGAATCTCGCACAAAGTAGTCAAGGAAGGTAGTGTTTCGTTACGGGGGTGCATTCTATCTGAGAACAGGTCAGTATCTGATTAATATTTCATCTAGTTTTTTTCAGAAAAAATGCTAAGACTATGTACATGAGTTTACTGCTGGTAGTGGTGTCTTATTTTATTGGCACGTTCCCTTCGGCTCACTTAGTAGCAGGAAGGGTCGGGTTAGATCCAACCAAACGCGGATCAGGCAATCCTGGTGCTGCCAATGTGTATCGAATTGTTGGGCAGTGGTCCGGAATCGCCGTCTTTTTTGCAGATTTTCTAAAAGGGGTACTAGCTGCATCTATTGGGTACGCCGCAGGAGGAAAATATTTAGGGGTTATCTGTTGGGGTGCAGCAACTTTAGGGCACGTAGCTCCACTTACTCGACGACTTCGTGGCGGTAAAGGCGTAGCAACAGCAGGTGGAGGCGCCATCGTGTTATTCCCGATTGCAGCGGCAATATGTTTCGGCATATTTTTCGTTGTCGCCAAAACGACGCGAAAAGCTTCTTTAGGCTCAATCACTATCGCTTCACTCTTGCCTCTCTTGATATTCGCTTTTGGAGCATCAACGAGAGAGATACTTTTCACTGTTGGTTTAAGCGTGTTGATTATTCTGAGGCATTATCAAAACATTCAGCGATTACTTTCTGGTACCGAGTCTTCTTTTAAGAGTGAGTAAAGAAATCTTTTAGGTAGCCTCAGATTAAACCAAAATTTGAAGAAATGATTCCTTTAAAAGACGCTCAAGAATACGTTCTGCAACATTGCAGGGTTGGCCACTCTGAACTTCGCTCTTCTCGTTCCTCTTTGGGGTTAGTTCTTGCTGAAGAAGTTTTAACCAGCGAAGATGTCCCTCCATTTGACAACACGGCTATGGACGGGTTCGCTGTGCGATCAGAGGATACGTTAGAGGCGCCTCAACAACTAGAAATCGTAGGTACGATACCTGCTGGTTCTGCACCAGATTTTTCAATAAATCCCGGACAAGCGGCAAGAATCATGACCGGAGCCCCCCTCCCTGAAGGCGCAGACGCAGTTGTCATGGTTGAACTAACACAAGTAGAGGGAGATCAAGTAACTGTTCAAAAAACAGTTCCCGAAGGGAACCATATTCGGAGAGCGGGAGAAGATCTTGAATCTGGACAGGTCGTATTTGAAAAAGGGACCAAACTAACGCCCACTCACCTAGGAGTACTTGCAAGTATTGGCTGCTTAGAAGTCAGTGTTTTCTCCCCGATAAAAGTAGGAGTGATGTCTACAGGTGACGAACTCGTTGAAGGAAAAGTACCGCTGGAGCCAGGGCAGATCCGAGATTCAAATAGACACTCTTTATTGGCTTTGCTTAATGATTTAGGTCTAGAAGGTATAGATCTAGGTCTGATACCTGATAACGAAGAATCTATAGAAACTGCGATTCGTTCTGCCTGTTTTGGTGAAGGTTCATGCGATGCGGTTATTTCTTCTGGTGGAGTCAGTATGGGGGACTTTGATTATGTCAAGGTCGTTCTTGATCGTCTAGGAGAGATGCAGTGGATGCAAGTAGCGATAAAACCTGCAAAGCCTTTGGCCTTCGGTCTAGTAGGAGATACTCCAGTATTTGGACTGCCTGGAAATCCAGTCTCTTCCATAGTTTCATTTGAGTTGTTTGTTTTACCAGCGTTGAAAAAAATGATGGGAGAGCCTGAGATATGGGCCCCGAAAATTCGAGCTATCGCAGATAGTTCGCTTTCTCGAAGACCAGATGGAAAAACCCACTTTGCTCGAGTAAAGGCTTACATAGGAGATGGAAGTTACCGAGTCAAATCTGCAGGAGGTCAAGGCTCACACCAATTATCCGCCATGGCCGACGCCAATGCTCTTGCCGTTATTCCTGATGGTGATGGAATCAATGAAGGAGAGCTCGTTGAGATAATCTTCCTTCACCAACTCACGCGTCGTCTCAATGGCTCCTAGGGTCTAACCTGTTTATTGTGAGAGAAGAATTAACAGACACCTTTGGGCGGATACATAAAGATCTGCGTATCTCTGTCACAGATCGATGTAATTTTCGATGCACATACTGTATGCCGCCTGAAGGCTTAGATTGGGTTCCCCGCGATGAACTCCTCACTTTTGAAGAAATAGAACGAGTCTCAAGACTTTTAGTGGAACAATTTGGAATTGAGAGTATTCGCATAACTGGTGGTGAACCCACTGTTCGAGCCCACTTACCAGTATTGATAGAAAAACTTTCTCAACTTCCAGTAGATCTTTCAATGACAACGAATGGTGCCACTTTGCGAACTCTCTCCAATGATTTAGTTCAAGCGGGCCTAAAACGAATCAACATTTCCCTTGACTCACTAAGACCAGATCGCTTTACCGAACTAACACTTCGAGACAATCTCCCGCAAGTGTTAGACGGCATTCAAGCAGCAGTAGATTCAGGATTAAACCCAGTCAAAGTAAACATGGTCGTTATGGCGGGAGTAAATGATGACGAAATTATCGATTTCGCTCGCTTTGGTCGCGAATACGGTGTGATCGTCCGCTTTATTGAATTTATGCCTCTAGATGCTTCTGAGGGCTGGACAACTGGACAGGTCGTAAAGCAAGAACAAATTATTGATCAGATAAATTCAGAGTTCCCTCTAACACCAGTCCAGCGAACCTCCGCACCTGCAACCCGATTCACTTACGAAGATGGTCAAGGAGAAATCGGTGTCGTCGCAAGTGTTACTGAAAAGTTCTGCGATACATGCGATCGGATTCGCTTAACTGCCGATGGGCAGTTCCGTAATTGCTTATTCGCCGTCGACGAATTTGATATAAAAAATTTACTTAGATCGGGCTCAACCGATGGAGAAATCTCTGAAGAGATAAAGAAAGCAGTTGCTGCAAAATGGGCAGGACATGGTATTGGCACAGTTGACTTTATTCGACCAGCTCGATCTATGTCTCAGATAGGCGGTTAAAAAATGGGTGATTTTACCCATCTGGATGATCAGGGAAGAGCCCGTATGGTGGACGTTGGAGACAAAGCCAGTTCGCGTCGGAAAGCTATAGCTCGAGCTGAAATACATATGTCGCCAGAAACAATTCAAGCTCTTACTCAAGGAGGGATACCTAAAGGAGATGTTTTAGCTGTTGCTCGAGTTGCTGGTATTCAAGCAGCTAAAAAGACTGCCGAATTGATCCCTTTATGTCACCCTCTTCCGCTTACTTCTGTCACAGTGGAATTTGAGATCAAAGAAGACCGAGTAGAGATTGAATCTAAAGCGGAGACTTTTGGTCAAACTGGAGTAGAGATGGAAGCGCTCACCGCTTGCTCCGTTGCAGCTTTAACTATTTATGACATGTGTAAGGCTCTTGATCGCCTGATGGTCATAGAGTCAGTTGCCTTATGGGAGAAAGAAGGCGGCAAGTCAGGGGACTGGAAACGCAGTCAGTGAACATCTTTCGCGCGTAATGCGCGATAATTCGCGCTATTCGCGCGAGGAAATCCACCAAAATACAGTGTTTTAGTACTAAAGTCTCTTTTCACCGGCGAAAGCCGATATAGCAAGGAGGAAAAGGTGCTAATTCTGTTAGGTCTCGCAGTCTTGTGGGCAGCGGTTCTTCTTCCTCCTATTCTTAGACGAAACACTCGACGAACAGTCCTACGACCACCTCTTTCTCTTGCGGGTTCACACCATGCCAGCAGTTGGCAAGCTATACAAAAAGCAGCAAAAGAAATTCCCAATAGCGCTCAAGCAGCTAAACGGCGACGTCGAGACGTCCTGCTCGCTTTGATAGGCATTGCAATAATGACCTTACTTTTTGCCTTCGCAGTGGGAAGCATCATGTGGATGATTCATTTCTTAGCAGATGTTGCACTCGTTGGATATGCAACTCTTCTTACACTGCGAAACCAGAAGACACTAGAAGGCCAAGATGTAGTGGTTCCTTTCCGTCCAGCATCGCCTTTAGTGCCAGAGACTGGCATAGCAATGCGGGATGAAGCAGTTCTTCGTCGTCAAGCCAACTAGAGACTACTAGGCTACGATCCACCAAATAACGGGGGTGTAGCTCAGTTGGCTAGAGCGCTACGTTCGCAACGTAGAGGTCGGCGGTTCGATTCCGCTCACCTCCACTAGTTAGTGGATGATAAATAACAAGATTGTTATCAGAATAAGCGACTATACGAATCACCGAGTATTTCATCCGTGGGGCCACCTAACCAATCAAGCGCTGTAGCATAAGCCGACCGTGTATCCAGAGTGATTGGAAGATCACCCTTGACAAGATTTCTTAAATCGAAATTTCCGTATAAACCTTTGCCTGGGCCAATAAGAAACTGGACAGAAGCAGCACCGTGATCGGTCCCGCTAGAGCCATTCTCTTCTACTCTTCTACCAAATTCGCTTGTAGACATAAGCAACACTCGGTCCGCATGACCGTCGGATTCAATACGGTTCCAGAAATTAGATACTCCGGTCATGAAATCTGTCAAGAGATCTTGATGTCGTCCTAGTTGGTTAGCGTGGGTGTCAAATCCGGGGACACTAATCACTATGACTCGAGTATCTAAATTCATATTTATGAGCCCCGCTGCAGTCTCAAGAAGAGATGTGAATGACTCTTCAGCGTAAGGGTCTGGATTAGCTTCAGATTTCGCCGAGTTAATAGCCCCAATGGCATCTAAAGAATTGGGTATAGCAGATTGAGCGGCAGCTAATGCCGGTTCACTAGCTAACGGGGAAGCAGTGTTCAAGAAAGCCAACACAATACTCTCGCTATCGGTCCCTGGGGGAGTAGCTAGTCGAAAATTTGAAGGTGACTTAATTGCTGTTGAGATACTTGATTTGCCAGTAAGAATCGGCGCTCCGCCGCCAAGTGCTATGCCTCGAAGCGGGTTAGGAGTCGAACCCTCAGTGGCATCTAACCATCGACCAATCCAGCCTGTCTCTTCCTTGTCTGTTCTTGCGCTATGCCATGCATCAGTTGCAGCGAAATGTGATCTTCCCTGTTCCGGTATTCCGGATCCAGCAACAATTTTCAACATTTCTTTGTCCCAAAACTCAGACAGGGGAGCTAAAGCTGGGTGAAGACCGAAGTCGTTTATTCCAGTTAATGAGATCAGATCGGAATCAGATAAGGCAAGAGTCGGCCGAGCGTCATGGTAAATGCCGTCAAGGGGAACCAATGTATTTAGTCCATCATTTCCGCCAGCCATTTGAACAATTACTACAACAGGGTTTTGCGGAGGTGTAGGCACAGATGTCGTAGTTGCTGCAGTTGTGGTGGTGCTTGTAGTACTAGAAGTCGCACCCAGAGTAGTTGAGGGGGGAACCAGTATGCCTTTTTCGGACTCCCCTCGAAGCAGTGCAGCCCATACACCCACTCCCGCTGCTGTAGCTGCAGCCCCACCTGAAAGGTAAAGAAATCGACGACGACTTAGTTCACTCATCTATATCACCAGAAAGTCCGGAGAAGAAAGTGCTATCGCTAGGCATACACGGCCGCCTTGAGAAGCAGAAGGAGAGCTCTCCCAAAGATCTTGAAGAGAATCAACCGTAGGTTGATTAAAACCATTTTTATGGCCAAAAATATTTGCTAGATCTTCCCAATTAGCAGATTTAGCGGCTTGAAGAGCCACGGACTCACGAGGGGTTTTCGAAACAATAACGCCGGCAGAAGAAAAACGTGCAGCGGTAGAAGAAGCACTTAGATAGTGATCCGTTCCAGGGAAACCTCCCACATTTGGAGGCCGACCAGGCAACATATTCATTTGGCCTAATATGTTGGCCCGCTCTCTAGCTTCCAATTTCACTCCGGTCACTTTCTCGGCGTTGAGTAGCCAACTGACAGGATGGCGGATAATTGGAACACGTTCGTTCATTGATAAACCTGCATCAACAACTGCTTCAATAAGCGGAATGAGCTCTAAATCGTTGTTTGCAAAAACCGAGGCAAACTCGTTGATTATTTCATCGGGAATTCCAGTGCCGAGAACAGCATCTGATAGTTTTCTCGAAATAAAACCAGGAAGGGCCTCATGGTTAGTAACGGCTTCCATGACCGTATCTAAATCATGGACACCGCTATTGCCAAGAAGGATCTGAGGCGTGTCGTCATGTCGTTTAGGTTTAAATTCCACGCCATCTGGAGTGACACGCCATCCAGTAAGCGCTATAGAAGCGGCCAATACATCATCTTCTGAATAATTACCGATACCTAACGAATAGAGTTCAAGGAGTTCTCTTCCATAGTTTTCGTTGGGTTTCCTAGCCGTATTCTCTGTTCCATCCAAGAAAATAAGCATGGCAGGATCGATAGTTACTTCACGAAGCATTGTGGGATAACTTCCTCGAGCATGAGTGCGTAATAACCGAAGATGCCCTACAAGCGCAGGCAAACTTTTTACCTCTCTTCCGCTCACTGCAAAATGGTCATGCCAGAAAAAAGTCATCCACTCTAAAACAGGGTCCGGAGTGTCTCTCATCTCATCTAACCAACGATCAAGCAATTCTAAAGAAGCCGCTTGCACTCGTTTATTGAAATCAGGGGAGTCCTTATCTGTCGGAATAAGGTCGTCAACGTCTTCAAATGGACCTACTGGTACTTCTAAACCATATTTTTCCGGATTGATCCGCTTTTGAACAATCTCAGAGAGATCTTGATCTTGATCTTGATAACGGTCTAGTTCACTTGGACTTAATCCGAAACCCATACGGTTGGATACCCAGAAAAGATCTTCTTGAGCGCTCATCAAAGCAACCTTAATAAATTCAGGTGCTGGCGTGTGTTCTCCATAAGAAAAGTATTTCTTGCGTTTGTTAGGAGAACATGATGAAAAGATAAAGAAATGATGTAATTATTTTTCTTGGTTATCAGATTCCACTGCAGATAAGAGAACTTCAAAAATGTCTCGTTGCTCATTTTGCACTTCAGACCAACTCGGGATAAAAGGGCTTTCAGTTGGATTCTGAAGAAAATCTTCGCCTGCTTCAAGGACCGACTGTCCAAACAAAGAAACCATCGTTTCTTCTTGCTCACGATCGTAAGACATGGCATTTGAAATAGCATCACTTTCGTAGTGATCAATTAGTTCAAAGGCTGTTCTCATATAAGAAGCTCGTAGAGTACGGAAACTTTCTTGAGTCAGAGTCAAGCCCGAAGCGGTAAGTTTTCGAAAAAAAGCTTTAGTGATATCCCTACTCATACGATGCAAACCAGTTGTTTTATCCTCATCGGATAAAGGTTGGTGTTTATGGTCGTAATCAGCGGCTATATCTACCTGACAGATTCTTGCATTCGGATATCTGGCATAAACCTCGGACAGTACTCCGATTTCAAGACCCCAATCTGAAGGAATTCTAAGAGAACGAGCAACGCTCACATCCATAGCACTTTCGCCGGCCAACGGATAACGAAAACTGTCAAGATATTCAAGTTCATCAGTTCGACCAAATGTTGTTGCAAGGGCACGAATTAGAGGAGTGACGTATAAGCGACTCACACGTCCATGTAAACGTGACACTCCTTGATCCGCGGAAGAGCGATAGTAATACCCCTTAGCAAACGCATAGTTAAATGAAGGCTGAACTATTGGATATAAAAGACGAGCAAGCAGGGAACGGTCATAGTTTTTGATGTCAGCATCATGACAAGCAATTGTTTGAAACTTCTCTCTAGATAAAAGATAACCCAGACAAAACCAAACGTTTTTGCCTTTGCCAGACTCCCCTAAAGAGAAACCAAGAGCTTCAATCGAATGGTTAACTTCTTGCAGGAGCGGACCGTCTTGCCAAAGTATGCAGTGTTTTTGTGGGAGTTGGGAAAAAAACTTTTTTGCAACTTCAAATTGCTCACGAGAAGCATTATCAAGACCAACAACTATCTCATCTAAATAATCTGCAGAAGCGAGTTCGCTAACTATACGAGGCAATGCTTCACCCTCTAACTCGCTGAATAAACAAGGAACTACAAGAGCGATTGGACTTTTTTTACCCCATTGAGCTAAATCTTGTTCCAAATCAGAAAGATCGCGATCGCGTAGTTGATGAATGGTTCCAATAGGGCCATTTTGAAAAAAGTCAGGCATAAGTTCAGGCTAGACGCACCTCAGCAGGATATATCCATCTACGATCAGTATTAGATGAAAATAGATTTAGCCAAATATGGATACAAACCTGGTTTAGAAACACCGTCAGGCGAACTAGGGCGAATAGTGCGGGTAGACCGCGGAGAGTGCGATGCAGCTACTTCATCAGGAATTCTGAGAGTCCTTTCTGATTCTCAACGATCCCAAAACCTTCTCGCCCCGGTGGTAGGCGATTGGGTGTCAATAGTGGAAGATCCAGATCTTGGATTCTTAATCAACGAAGTGCTTCCGCGCTCCAACACAATCTCTCGACGCGACCCTTCCGAACAAATAATTGAACAAGTGTTAGTAGCGAACATAGATCATGTGTTCATAGTTCATGGATTAGATCGCCCCTTACCTCCAGGGCGACTCGAAAGGTTTCTCGTCATTGCTGAAGATAGCGGTGCTGAAGTTTCAATAGTTTTGACAAAAGCTGATCAAACTGAAGAAATTTCTGAAGTGAAATCAATCATTAAAGCTGTAGCAGAAGACAAACCTATTTTTGTAGTAGCGCTTAGAGGCGGCGTTACTGAAGGCTTAGATGAAATCAACAAATTAATGGAAGCAGGGAAGACCATAGCGCTACTAGGAGAATCCGGAGCCGGTAAATCAACATTAATTAATGCGCTAGTGGACGATGACATCATGGCTACTGGCGAAGTAAGAGCAGGAGATAAAAAAGGACGACACACCACCGTTACCCGCGAGATGATCCTGCATCCAAAAGGAGGGGTCTTAATAGACACTCCAGGAGTCAGATCAGTGGGGATATGGGATGCGCAGGAAGCACTAGAGAGAGTTTTTAAAGACCTTGAACACCTATCAAATCAATGCCAGTTCAATGACTGTGCTCATGCCACAGAACCAAATTGTGCGATAAAAGAAGCAGAAAAAAAAGAAGTAATAGATCCTTACAGAGTTCAAAGGTACCTCGCTTTACAAAAAGAATTAGAAGAGCAGAAGAACCGTTAAAGAATGACGAAAATCGTCCCCGTTCACTCAAAGGACGGAAAATTAACTTAAGGTGCGTATATGGCTTTTAAGAAAATGTTTCTAGACCACCCAGCTTCAGCTGGAGAGACATATTTGCAGCACGGCGGCCGAGCCATAGTTTTAGCCTTTCGCATGTTTGGAGCAGGAATAGCGGCAGTAGTCCATGCCATAGTTCCTGGCTTATTCACAACCACTGCTGGAGACGTAGCAATACAAATAGCGGAAGATGTATCAGAGCTTCGCGAAACTTCAAATGAAGCATGAAAGCGGACCCTCTCTGCATTGAACTCACTCGAGGAGAGTCGATAGAAAGTATTCATTTTGTCGACGTTGCGGTAGTTGACTCGAGTGGGAAAGAAGTGGTGTCTTTCGGGGATACTGACAAGGCTGTCCTTCCTCGTTCCGCCATAAAACCAATTCAGGCACTACCTCTACTTGAAACCGGTGCCGCAGAAAAATTTCATCTTCACGAAATAGAGATTGCTTTAGCCTGCTCTAGCCATAGTGGAGAAAAATTGCACGTAGAAGCAATAGAGAACTGGCTTTCAAAAATTGGATGCCGTCCTGAGGATCTTCAATGCGGCCGACATGACCCAATGAATTTCAACTTAGTATTAGACGAAATTCATAGCGAAAGAACGCCGAGAGTTACCGCAAACAATTGTTCTGGTAAACACACTGGATTCCTAACGGTGATGCGTCACCTCGAAATAGACCATGAAAACTATTTGGATCCTCTTCATCCCTTACATGCAGATTATGTCACTCCAACGTTGAGTGAAATCTGCCATGTAGATCTTTCAAAACAACAACCAGGGATAGACGGCTGCGGAATACCCGTTTGGGCAGTTCCAATTAATGGCTTAGCTCGCGGTTGGGCTGAACTAAACCATAAACCATCAGCCTCTTCATTATTTGAAGCGATGAAAAATCAGGCTTTCTACGTAGCAGGAACAGATCGAATATGCACCGAGATTATTTCGTCTACGAAAGGCAAAGCCATAGTGAAGACAGGAGCAGAAGGAGTATTCTGCGCAGCTATTCCTGAAGAACAAATAGGGGTGGCGCTCAAAGTTCGTGATGGGGCATCTCGTGCCGCAGCGGCAGCTTTAAAGTGGATTCTAGGCGAGCATGGAGTTGTAGATAAAAAAGTATCTGAGCCTCTAACTAATCACGTCGGCAAACACATTGGGGAAATACGTGTATCTCTCAAGCAAGCATGAGAAATTATTTACAAGTATGAAACAGACCCGAAACGTTTCCAATGTAGTTTCTGACATAACATATTATTTGTGTGAACACAGTAAATGTTTATGTAAAAGACAGTCAATGATTTTTCGATAGGAGATACCTTGAAACTAGTTACAGCAGTTATAAAACCTTTCAAACTTGATGACGTGAAAGACGCATTATCCGTATTGGGTATTCAAGGTATGACAGTAAGCGAAGTGCAAGGTTTCGGGCGCCAAGGGGGCCATAGCGAAACATATAGAGGTACCGAATATAAAGTCCTTTTTACTCCCAAAACCAGAATTGAAGTAGTTGTTGATGATGACCAAGCCGATTCAGTAGTTGAATCAATAGTAGACGCTGCACGTACAGAAAAAATTGGTGACGGTAAAGTATGGGTAACCGATGTAGATAATCTGATACGTATTCGAACTGGAGAACGCGGACCGGAAGCTATCTAAGAAAAATAGGAGAACCCGTGGCAACTTATACCGTATTTCATAACCCCAATTGACATGCTTCAAAGAATGCTTTAGCGGTCGCTGAAGAATTAGGCAAAGAAGTAGAAGTAATTCTTTATATGAAAGAACCTCCAGATGCTGAGACGCTAAAGCGCATAGCAGATGGATTGGATGACCCGGTAGAAGATCTGGTACGTAAAGATTCCCAGTTCAAGAAACTTGAACTCAACGAAGAAGATTACGTTGGTAATGCGTCAGCAGTAATTGATTTACTGTCACAGAAAAAAGCTTTAATTCAGAGACCAATCCTTGTTCGTGGAGACCTTTCAAAAGGTCAGAAAGTCACTGCCTGTATCGGAAGGCCAAAAGAAAAAATTTATGAATTCTTTGGGTAAGACGGCTGATGACACCAACCGCTGATCTTTGCGACAAATACGGTGAAGCCATAAAAGTTATTCCCGGCCCATTTATCAACTATGGGGGTGAACAAACGACCAACGGGGAAGTAGTCACGATAGATCTTGAAGACGATAATTCCCTTGTCCGCGCCGCATTAGAAGAAGAAGGCAAAGGAAGAGTCTTGGTTGTCGCAGGAAAAGGCTCAATACGTTGTGCTCTAGTCGGAGGGAATCTCGGTTCCCTGGCATCGGAGAATGGTTGGAGCGGAATAGTAATCGACGGTTGTGTGCGGGACGTAGAAGAACTATCAACTTGTCGGATAGGAATTTTCGCACGTGGGACTTGCCCTAGGCGCAGTGAGAAGCAGGGAAAAGGTAGTCGTGATATTTCCGTGAAAATTTCTGACGTAACTATTTCTCCAGGTATGCAGCTCTGGGCAGATGCAGATGGTGTGGTTGTCGCAGACCAAAGCATCAGTTCATGAAGACTTTCTGGCACTTAGTTAAAAGATTCTTCGGTTCACTTAAACAAAAAACCGTAAGCGAGGAAGATCTTCTCTGGGTTGAAAACATTTTGTCTCAGGAAGAGATGCATTTATGGCAAACAATGCCCGAGAATGATAAATGTCACTCAATAGAGGTGGCACGACGAACAGGAACACTTCTAGGAAAATTAGAACCAGAGGTTCTTGCGGCTGCTTTATTGCACGATGTAGGTAAAGCAAAAAATCAGGCAGGTCTATGGGTGCGTGTTCTGGCAACTCTCTTAGGTTTGGCTCTTCCTGCAAGGAAGAAAGAAAGATGGGCTGAGAAATCAGGTATCACAGGCAAGATTGGTCAATATCTCCAACACCCTGCTCAAGGGGCTGATCTTCTAAGAGCTGCAGGGAGTGTTCCACTTGTTATTGCATGGGCTGAAGAGCATCATCTTCCTGAACGAGCATGGACGATAAATCCAGAAATCGGAAATATTTTAAAAGCAGCCGACAACGATTAACTCTTATCGTGGAATAAGACCAAGGTTATTTCGCGCTCTATCTAGAGTTGCACTGGCTACTTCGCGGGCTTTGTCAGCACCCAGAGCCAATAGACGACTAGTTTCTTCAGGGTCATTTGCTAACTCATAATATTTGCTTTGTATAGGACGAAGCATTTCGATGACAGCTTCTGCGGTTGCACCTTTCAATTCACCATAATTACTTAGCCCTGCACCAGCATTTTGAGGATTTTGACCTGTAGCCGCACCGAGTATTGAAAGAAGATTAGATACACCAGGTTTTTTCTCTAAATCAAAAAGAATTTCTCCATCGCTATCAGTTACGGCGCGCTTTATTTTCTTTTCAATTGTTTTCTCATCATCTAATAGGGAAATAGATCCTTGAGGGCTATCTTCCGATTTTGACATTTTGTTGGTTGGATCTTGCAGATCCATTACACGAGCCCCCGCAGGAGGAATGACGGCTTCAGGAACAACAAAGGTTTCGCCATAACGATTATTAAAGCGCTCGGTTAAATCACGCGTTAATTCAACATGCTGGCGCTGATCTTCACCTACAGGAACTTGATCGGTGTCATAAAGAATAATGTCGCTTGCCTGTAAAGCCGGATAAGTAAATAGTCCACCGGAAACAAAGTCTGCTTTATCCGATTTATCTTTAAATTGAGTCATCCGTCTTAGCTCACCAAAAGAAGCTGTGCACTCCATAAGCCAAGCACATTCCGTATGTTCAGAAACATGACTCTGTATGAAAAGAGTGCTTTTATCTGGGTCTATGCCTACAGCAATCAACATTTGCGCTAGCGAAAGAGTTGACGCTCTTAACTCTTCAGGGTTTTGCGGAAGAGTCAAAGCATGTAGATCTACAACGCAGTAAACGCTTTCATTCTCGTTCTGTAAAGCCGCCCAGTTCTTCAAAGCCCCCAAGAGGTTGCCGAGATGAACAGAGCCAGAAGGTTTTATTCCGGAGAAAATACGTGCCATCACCGCTCACACTAATAGGCCAGCCACAACAAAGGGGTGACAATTAAGCAATAACTTTCCCTATTCACCCCTTTTACTCTTCGACCCTCTACGGTCATGCCTATGAGTGTTACCGTAAATACCCCAGTATTTGATGGGCCATTTGATTTGTTACTCCATCTAATACTCAAAGAAGAAGTGGAACTCTATGAAGTGTCACTTTCATCAGTAGTAGATGCATACATCGCTGAACTTGAACGACTTGAGAATTTAGACCTTGAATTAGCTACTGAGTTCCTTCTAATCGCTGCGATCCTTGTTGAGCTCAAGACTCGCCGAATGCTTCCCGATAAAGAGCGGGATGATCTCGATGATGAATTTGGTTTATGGGAGGAAAGAGATCTTCTACTAGCGCGACTTCTAGAATGCAAAACTTTCAAAGATGCCGCAGTTATTTTGCGCCGGTTGTCTCTTGACGCCTCTCAATCTTGGCCACGACAAGCAGGATTAGAAGAACCCTTCCTAGGGTTAGCGCCGGATTTGTTAGCAGGAGTGACCCTAGAAGATATTAGAAATTCTTACATCTCGGCGATGACTCCTCGGCCGACCCACCAAGTCGACACTCATCACATTGCGCCTATAAGAATCAGTGTCGCTGATGCGGTAACAGAAATAGTTCAAGAAATACCGGAATCGGGAACGATTTCATTCCGTGAAATAACCTCAGGTCTTGTCGACCGTATTGAGGTAATTGTGCGCTTTCTCGCAGTCCTTGAACTCTTCAAACAGGGAGTAATTGAAATTGATCAAATAGGTAGTTTTGGCAATATCGAAATGCGATGGGCAGAAGATGCCGGACCCGCAAATGTAGATTTAATTGATGCCTACGACGGTTAGAGAATGAACGAATCAGAACATCTTCATGTAAGACAAGCAATCGAATCCATCCTGATGGTGGCCACTGATCCGGTTCCCCCTAACCTTCTTGCTCAACTCTTAGAAAAACCAACATCAGATATTGAAACAATTTGCGAATCTCTATCTAAAGAATACGAACAAGAGAGCCGAGGTTTTATTCTGGTCAAAGTTGGAGGAGGATATCGGTATCAGAGTCACCCGGAACAAGCTCCTTGGGTAGAGAGGTTTGTTATAGAAGGCCAAAGCACTCGATTGACCGCAGCGGCTTTAGAAACTCTCGCAATAGTCGCTTATAAGCAACCCATTTCACGAGCCCAGGTTTCTTCAATTCGTGGAGTTGATGTTGATGGAGTGATCCGCACTCTTCAACAACGAGGCTACATTGATGAACTTTCACGCGATACTGGACCGGGAAACGCTGTTCTCTTTGGAACAACACAAGCTTTTCTGGAACGTATGGGCCTTAACTCATTAGAAGATCTTCCCTCCTTAGGAGATTTTGTTCCCGGGGCGGAAGTTGTTGAAGCGTTAGAGCGCGGATTACTTTACGATTCAGACACACAAGAGGTAATTGAAGAAGAGTCTTCTAATTCAGAATCAGAGTAATGTGAGCGACGAGACATCAAAAGGCGAGCGGTTACAAAAAGTTTTAGCTCGCGTCGGATTTGGCAGCAGAAGATCCTGCGAACAATTAATCCTTGACGGCAAAGTAAAAGTTAATGGGCAACAAGCACAACTGGGGAGCAGAGTAGAAGTAGAAAGTGATTTGGTCACAGTAGATGGAGCGCCCATAGGAGTAAGACCTGACTTGGTGTATTACCTGCTAAATAAGCCCGCAGGAGTTGTCACCACAGCAGACGATCCGCAAGGTCGACCCACAGTGATTGAAATGGTGCCAGAAGATCCAAGAGTCTTCCCCGTAGGTCGACTTGACTCAGACACGGAAGGACTTCTAATTCTCACAAATAATGGGGAACTCACTCACCGTCTTACTCATCCGTCATTCGGAGTAGAGAAAGAATACGTAGCGGTAGTTGAAGGAAAGCCTTCACGATCATCTCTGCGCCTCTTGAGAGAAGGAGTAGATCTAGAAGACGGAAAAACCGCTCCTGCTAAAATCGCCCTTATTGAACAAGAAACTATTCGACTCACTATTCACGAAGGAAAAAACCGTCAGGTTCGTCGCATGTGCTCAACGGTAGGGCATCCAGTTAAAAGACTTATTCGTACCCGCATCGGACCCTTATCAGACCGCTCTCTACCTCCAGGATCATGGCGAGAGTTAACAACTGCTGAAATTAGATCTTTGGAGAAATCAGTTGCAGATTCGGATTAATTCAACAGAGAGTCAAGCCAGCCTCCTGTAACATTTGAAGTAATGAATATTTCTTTATTTATCCATCAAGTGCGTGGCGCCTTATGAGTCGCCGAGCAACTGTAGTAGGCGTTGGTCTCATAGGGGGATCAATCGGGCTAGCTTTACGCGAAAAAGGCTGGCATGTAAGCGGTGTTGATTTAAACCCCGCACACCTAAACCGTGCATTAGAACTAGAAGCCATAGACGCTATTGGATGGGACTCAGAAGCCGAAATTACTTTTATCGCTACTCCAGTAAGCACCGTAGCGACACTAGTAGAAGAAGCACTTGAAAAATCTCCTCTTGGAGTAGTAACAGACGCAGGAAGCGTAAAGCACCCCATAGTGCAACAAATCAAAGACAAAAGATTTATCGGTGGACACCCTATGGCTGGATCGGAACAAGAAGGAGTCGACGGGGCTACAGCAACCATGTTCATAGACACAAATTGGGTACTAACCCCAACAGAACTAACAGAAGATCAAGAATTTGCAATCATTCGAGAAGTTGTAACTTCCTTTGGAGCCGAAGTAGTAACCCTTTCACCAGAACGCCACGATGCCTTAGTCGCAACCGTATCTCATGTCCCTCATTTGACTGCAGCAACTTTAATGGGTCTTGCTTCCGCCCAATCTGAAGAGCACTATGCCGTACTGCGACTCGCGGCTGGAGGATTCCGCGACATGACACGAGTAGCAGCAGGAAACCCAAGCATCTGGCCAGACATCTGCAAAGAAAATAGCGAAGCAATCACAGACGTCCTTGACGATTTAATTGAAGGTTTATCGCACGTTCGAAATGAAATAGCGAAAGAAGACAAAGAGGCGCTACTTAAAAGACTCGAGACAGCACGCCAAGCGAGAGTTAGTTTACCGACAGGAGCACCCCGCTCTTCAGAACTCATAGAAGTTCGAGTTCCCATTCCAGACCGAAAAGGAGAACTCGCAGCAATATTCGCACTCGCTACAGATCTGGATGTGAATATTTACGACCTAGAGATAGCCCACTCCTCTGAAGGAGATAAAGGTGTTGCCGTGCTTATTGTAGAAACGTCTCTAAGCGAGCGATTACAAGGCGGCCTCATGGCAAACGGCTATCGACCGACTTCTCAACCTCTAGCATGAGCGCACAAGAAATAGAGCCAATAAGCTCTCTCACGGGAAAAATAAACGTTCCAGGTGACAAATCAATCTCACACCGAGTACTCATGCTTGCAGCATTAGCAAATGGTAAGTCTGAAATATCTGGTTTGAGTCTCGGTCAAGACGTTCAACAAACAGAATCCATTATCTCAGCGCTCGGGGCAAAAATTGAAAGAAAAAACGGAACCCTTACGATCACCGGTGGAGAATTCCAACAACCAAACAGCGTGCTCGATGTCGGAAATTCCGGCACCGGAATTCGACTATTTACCGGACTTCTCTCAGGGATCCCTATTCAAACGACAATTAATGGAGATTCTTCTATTCAATCTCGACCTATGGATCGAGTAATTTCTCCACTTCAAAAAATGGGAGCAGAAATAAAAAGCAAAGGCAATAAAGGGTATGCGCCACTAGAGATCACAGGAAAAGAATTAACGGGCATTGAATATGAAATGCCAATTCCAAGCGCTCAAGTAAAAAGCGCCATACTTTTCGCTGGACTTTCAGCACAAGACACGACCACGGTTATAGAAAGTCATGCGACGAGAACCCACACCGAAGAATTGATGGCTAAATGTGGGATAAATATAGAAAGCAAACAAGGCAGAATCATTTTGAGACCGAGTAAACCTGAACCTTTTAAACACTATGTAGAAGGGGACCCATCTCAAGCAGCGTTCTGGGCAGTAGGGGGAGTTATCGTCCCTCACTCTCATATAGAAGTAGAAAATGTTTATTCGGGAACTGCACGAACTGGATTTATAGACGTTCTTCACCGTATGGGAGCTGACATTCAGCACAATCCTGAAACAGGGACGCTAGTCGCTCGTTCCTCTTCTCTTCATGCAACCAAAGTTGAATCCCATGAGATTCCTAGCATGATTGACGAAATACCAATTCTCGCCGTAGCCGCCGCTTGCGCAGAAGGCACCACAGTATTTGAAGGTTTAGGCGAACTGAAAGTGAAAGAAACCAACCGACTGGAAACAATCCAGTCAGAATTAAGTCGCATGGGAGTAACGATACGAGTGGAAGAAGATTCACTAATCGTAAGTGGGGGATCAATCACTGGAGGAAGCGTTCATTCACACGGAGATCATAGAATCGCCATGGCTTCAGCTATAGCAGCACTCGTTGGAGAGACCACAACACAGATTAATGGTTGGGAGGCTGTATCAACGAGTTACCCCAAGTTTGAAGAAGATCTAGCATCTTTAACAGGAAAGAGCACTTAGGAATGAAAGTAATAGCGATAGATGGTCCAGCAGGATCAGGAAAATCGACTGTGGCGCAAGCTCTAGCTGCCCGTTTGAACCTCCACTACCTAGACACTGGTGCAATGTATCGGGCAGTCGCCTTTGCAGTTATCCACCAACAAATAGACATTCACGATATTGAAAAAGTAATTCAAGCAGCCAAATCCTTGGATCTTCAATTAACTCAAGAAAGTTGTGTCGTCAATGGAATAGAAGCCACAGAAGAAATCCGTGGCCAAGAAGTTACTTTATTAGTTAGTCAAGTAGCGGCAGTACCAGAAGTAAGAGCTGAAATGGTAAAGAGGCAAAGAACCTGGGCGGAAGAAAGAAACGGAGGAGTGATGGAAGGGCGAGACATTGGATCAGTAGTTTTCCCAGACGCTTCCTTAAAGATCTACCTCACTGCTTCTGAAGAAGTTCGAGCACAGAGAAGAGCTGCAGAAATTGAAGAAGGAGATGTGGCTTCAATAGCAGCAGATATAGAACGAAGAGACACGGTTGATACTCAACGTAGCGCGAGTCCGCTAATGGAAGCAGAAGATGCGATAGTAGTAGATACATCAGAAATGACTCTTGAACAAGTCGTAGACCATGTCATTGAATTAATCCCATGAAAGATTATGGAAAGAAACTAAGCCTTATTGAGCGGATTGCTTATAGATTCGCTTGGTCAGTTTTATGGATACTTTCAAAAGTTTTATTCAGATTTCGAGTTGTTGATAAAAAGAATTTTCCTGCTGAAGAGGCATACATCCTTTCACCCGTACATCGCTCCTACTTAGATACCCCAGTCGGAGGAATGGTTACTGCACGGCGTCAACGATTCATGGGTAAAGAGTCGTTATGGAAAAATAAAATCTCCGCCACTCTCTTAAGTCTTGTAGGGGGTTTCCCAGTAGAAAGAGGAACCGCGGATCGAGCAGCACTCCGCGCTTGTCAAGAGATCTTAGAACGAGGGGAACCTTTAGTTATGTTCCCGGAGGGAACAAGAAGGCATGGCCCGATAGTGAAAAAAGAAGAGATGCACGCAGGTCCAGCATTCGTTTCTTTAAGAACCGGCGCACCAATTGTTCCTATGGGAATAGCAGGAACAGATCACGCATGGCCCCCAGGCGCTTCAAGGATTAAACCCACCAAAGTAATCATGGTCGTTGGGGAGCCCATCTATCCAAAGGTATTTGATGGTCGCGTTCCGAGACGCGCTGTCGATGAACTAACAGAAGAATTGCGCCAGCAACTACAAATAGTTTTTGATCAAGCGCAAGAAACACTAGGGCGACCAGCTCTACCAGAACCATCAAATCCGGAAGACTAAGGGTTAATGGGCGTTCAAGTTTTGTAGAGCGTCAGCGGCATTTATTGACCGATCATTTAGATGACCCGAAGGCATAGGCCCTGCGAAACCAAACCCACCAAAAAACCGAATTGCGGAAAGCAACTCACGCAGATTCCGGGGAGGAGGAAAATATTCATCTTCCTCAGTATGGCTAATCACGGAAACACCCTCTGAAGGGTTCAAAGCGTTCAAAACATCTTCGACAGTTTCCTCGGGAGCAGAAGCTCCTGCAGTAACTCCCACAGTTCCAGATAGGCCTTCAGGCAACTCATCCGCCCTATTGATCCAAATCACTTCCGGTCCGTTAGCCTGTTCAGCCAATTTAACTAGAGCTTTAGTATTTGAACTGTTTGTCGAACCAATCACAATTACCGAATCGCAACGATCAACTAACGCCAGAAGCGCTGATTGCCTATTAGTGGTGGCAAAACATAAGTCACTCCGACCCGGTGACCAAAGATTCGACCACCGCTCTTGAGCGGCATCAGTAACGCCCTCCCAGTCACGATGACTAAGCGTCGTCTGTGCAAGCAAAGCAACTTTCTCTCCAAGCTCAGGTAACTCTGATACCTCTTCAGGAGTTTCTACCCGATGCATCGCTTCAGGAGCTACCGCTATTGTCCCAACTGCTTCTTCATGGCCAGCATGCCCGACATACACAATTTGATAACCCTCTTTTGTTCTTGTCTTTACTTCGTGATGAACCTTGGTAACGAGAGGACAAACAGCATCAACAGTGTAACCACCAACATTTTTTGCTTGTTCAGTCACCTCCGGCGCTGAACCATGAGCAGAAAGCATTATTGGAGCGCCCTCAGGGACTTCATCTATGGAGTCAACAAAAATCACTCCCTGAGCTTCAAATCGTTCAACAACAATCTTGTTGTGAACAATTTCGTGGTAACAATAAACCGGTTCATCAAAAGCTCTCACCATCCAAGTAAGCGCCTTAATAGCCATTTCAACCCCAGCACAAAAACCCCTAGGTTCTGCAAGAAGAACGTGATCAACTGTCATAGTAATAAAGACCCTACCGGTGCTAGGCCCCATCGTCGGTAGCCTAGAGAAATATGTCCAAGCCAATAGTTATAGCAGTAACTGAAGATTCGCCCGCTGATCAAGCAGGCGTACTTGCTGGCGACCTCATTTCTCAAATAAATAATGAAACTCCTAGAGATGTTATCCAATACCAACTTCTAGTTGACGAGCCAAAAGTCGTAATGGCTATAGAACGAAAAGGTAAGCGTCAAGTACTTACTATTACAAAAAAAATGGGTGTTCCACTAGGAATCGAAGTAGATAGTCCACTATTTGATCAAGTAAGAACCTGCGACAATCATTGCGAATTCTGTTTCATCTACCAATTGCCACGCGGCATGAGACGTAGCCTCTCAGTAAAAGATGACGATTATCGACTCTCCTTTCTTTACGGTAATTTCACAACGCTGACACGCTTCACGGAAGCAGATCTTGAAAGAGTCATCACAGAAGGTTTAAGCCCTCTCTATGTAAGCATTCACGCAACAAATCAAGATAAACGCATAGAAATGTTAAGAAACCGCCGCGGGGGCACAAGCCTAAGATGGTTGCGACTCCTTTTAGATCATGACGTAGAAGTACATGGCCAGATAGTTGTATGCCCTGGAATAAATGATGGACAGTGGCTTGAAGACACTCTCGCTGGTATCGCAGACCGATTTCCAGAAATACAAAGCTTGGCTGTCGTACCTTTAGGGGTAAGCGCTCATACATCAGAACCCAGAATGAGGCCCCACACCAAAAAAGAAGCAGAACAAGTCATAGACATCGTCGAAGAATGGCAAGACTTATTTCTTCAAATAACTAATCAAAGGATCGTATATGCAGCAGATGAGTACTATTTACTAGCTCGCCGATCTTTCCCAGAGACAAAAACTTATGGCGATTTCCCAATGCACGAAGATGGCATAGGTATGGCACGTGCATTTGAAAAAGATTTCCTCAACGGTGACAGCCAAGTAAAACATCACCGACCCGGCTTCTTCTCATCAGTAGATGGCGCCCCCGCACAGGGATACCGTGCTCCACGAACAACTGAGGTGTCGGTCAAATTAACACAGAAAAAAAATCGACCAATAACAGTTCTAACTGGAGACTTCGGAGCTTCAGTAATCAAACCTCTGCTAGAAAAAATCGACCGAAACGACGTTGAAGTACTCGCAATAGAAAATAAATTCTTTGGAGGGAACATAGGGGTTACCGGGCTTTTAGTCGGAGAAGACCTAAAAAGAGTATTAGAGAAAAAACCTAAAGATCGCCGCTATCTTTTACCCGATGTTTGCCTCAGCGGTGGGCGCTTTCTTGATGACCTTACTCCAGAAGATCTACCGCACACAGTTGAAGTAATCCCAACAGACGGCAGATCATTACGGACTGCAATAGAGGCGAGAAGTTAACTATGAGTTCAGTTGTAGCGATAGTCGGAAGACCTAATGTCGGTAAATCAACACTGATGAACCGCATCATAGGCAGACGAGAAGCCATAGTAGAAGAACGCCCCGGTGTAACCCGCGACCGAAAAGAAGTAGAAGCATCTTGGCTCGGCCGATCCTTCACCCTAATTGACACGGGGGGATGGATAACTGGAGGAGACGCACTTGATGAAAAAGTCAGTCGTCAAAGCGAACAAGCCATGTCAGAAGCAGATGTGATCCTTTTCGTTCTAGATTCCACAGTAGGGATAACAGAAGAAGACGCCCAAGTAGCTTCACTGTTACGGAAAAGAGCTGAATCAGTCGTGGTTGTCGCAAACAAAGTAGATGACCGAAACCACGAATCGGCAGCATGGGAACTCGTATCACTAGGTTTAGGAGACCCCTCGACAATAAGTGCATTACATGGCCGAGGCACCGGCGATCTACTTGATCGCGTAATAGAACTTCTCCCCGAAATAGAAGAAGCAGAAGAAGAAACGGAAGAAACTTCAGAAAAAATTGTTGCCGTAGCTTTAGTAGGAAGACCCAATGTAGGAAAGTCAACCCTCTTCAACCATCTCATTGGAGAAGAACGAGCAGTTGTGCACGACCGTCCAGGAACCACTCGAGATGCCATAGACACAATTATTGAAAGCCAATACGGGCCAGTTCGATTTATCGACACTGCTGGTATGCGTCGCAAAGCCCGCATTGATGAAGATACCGAATACTATTCTCTCGTTCGAGCACTAAAAGCAGTGGACACCGCAGACGTCGCACTTCTAGTAATTGACTCTCAAATCGGAGTCACCCACCAAGATCAACGATTAGCCGAGCGAGTCGATGCTGCAGGTTGCCCCATCGTGGTGCTATTAAACAAATGGGACCTATGCGACAAAGAACAAAAACAAGACATCTCCGAGCAAGTAGGAGACAAACTGCATTTCGTCGGAGACGCTCCAGTGATAAAAATCAGTGCTCTAACAGGTAAAAATGTTCATCGCTTATGGCCAGCCCTTTCAGAAACAATCGATGACTATCGCACACGTATCCCAACAAGGCGAGTAAATGATGTAATCAGAGCCGCCCAACAAGCCCATCCCGCCCCAGGAGGAGCTCGAGTCTTGTATGCCACGCAAGGCGCTACTGATCCACCTACCTTTACTCTTTTCACGAATCGAGAACTCCCCAAAACATGGATTCGCTTTCTAGAGAAGCGGTTAAAAGAAGACCTAGAGTTAGGATCCACTCCAATAAAAATCAGGATCCGTCGTCGCTCCGAGTGACTGTTGTGACCACTAGAAGTGAGAACACGGGGAAAAATCTATATTTGGGTCAGCATCGGCTAAGTCAGATACGATAAGTACTTATGGACACCCCGGTACTCACCGTCGTGGGCGCAATCTGCTTAGCTGCCGCACTTAGTTGGGTCCGTTCTGCACGTTACCGATACCGTCTCGTGCATCGAATAGACCCCGAAGAAGCGCCTGATGCCTACACCTTGGCTTGGTCACAGTTCCGTAAAGACGCCCACGCTGTTTTCCTCTACGGCTTTCTCGCTTTAGGTTTTTTTATCAATTCAACAACAACAGCACCTTGGGTTTTTGTACTCGTGGTTTTACCTGCCCTTATTTCAAGTGCGTGGGCGCGCAACGCGGTTCGAGAAGCACGGTTGGCAAGACAACGCATCGATATTGAACGCCGCGCACACGAAGCACTAGCGCAAGAAGATCTTGCCCCTAAAGCTTGGGCAGGAAGACTTGCCCCAGACGAATTACCTGATTTCTCTGGATTTGAGATCGGAAGGGTCTATCAAGCAGGAGCGGGACTGATGGGAGGAGACTTCTTAGATGTTTTTCTCGCGAATCCAACAAGACTAGTAGCAGTCATTGGAGATGTTTCTGGTCATGGAATTGAATCTTCGGTAACTGCTTTCCAAGCGAAATACCTTTTACGAACCTTTTTGCGTCAGTATCGGGACCCAGCTCAAGCACTTGAGGAACTCAACCGTCAAATGTCCGCAGTTGAACGATCCGAAGAGTTCATATCGCTAGTGGTTCTCATCTTTGACACCGAAGCAGAAACCTTACGCTATGCATCAGCAGGACATCCCGCTACGTTCCTCTGGCACCAACGCGAAGTTCGTTCATTGCGTTCAACCGGACCTCTTTTGATGCTTGATCCAAATGGAACATATTTCAGTCGAGAGATCCCTCTAGAGCATGACGATATGGTTCTGATGTACACCGATGGTTTAGCAGAAGCTCGTAATGGCGATGAACTATTTGGTGAAGAAAGAATAGAGAATGCGATACGCCGTGACCCTGGTATAACACCGGACGATTTGTGTCGACGGTTACTTAATGCGGCAAATGACTTCAGTCCTGCTGGAGTGGAGGACGACATCGCTATTCTGTCTATTCGCAAAGTTTAATTATTGTTGGGAAAGAGTAATCGTGCCGTGGTGTGAGCCGTGTGAGAAATATTTGAGTCCTAATGCGGTCTCAGTGGTAGGAACATGCCCTAAATGCGGGGAACGCGTAGAAGATAAAGATGGACAACCCGCAGATTCTCAGAAAATACCCTGGCATTTCTGGGTTTTTGTTGGAGCCGCACTTATTTATCTCTTTTGGCGTTTAATTCAAGGGCTTGGTTTCTTATTTACTTAAGAATCTTCAGCGGACTCTGTGATTCCAGCCATGAGGAGACCAACTTGGTTTCGCTCGGCATCTTCTCCATCAACAATGGCTATCACTTGCCCCTCATACATGACTGCGATCCGGTCAGATAATCCAAGTACCTCATCTAAATCTTCGGAAATAAGAAGCGTAGCTGTTCCCATCTCTCGCTGTTCTATAAGCCGGTTGTGTATATATTCAGCAGCTCCGATATCAACTCCACGAGTAGGTTGACAGGCAAGAAGAACCGTAGGAGAGGCGGAGAGCTCTCTTGCCAAAATTACTTTCTGAATATTCCCACCTGACAGGCTAGATGTTGGTGTTTCAATATTTGGAGTTTTTACATCAAAGTCACTGACGAGCTTTGAATTATGTTCCGAAATCTTGTCGAAAGAAAAAAGTCCTCGGTTAACAAACTCATCGGTTTGATGATCTACAAGAATTAGATTTTCACTAACAGTAAATTCCGGAATAGCGCCGTCTGGGACACGTTCCTCTGGAATAAATCCGAGCCCTTGATCTCGACGTGTCCGAGTATCGTTTTCAGTAACGTCTGAACCGTTAAGTTCTATTGAGCCACCAGGTTCAACTGGTCGCAGTCCTGCTATAGCTTCTGCGATCTCCCGTTGTCCGTTACCGGAAACTCCAGCTATGCCTAGAATTTCTCCTGCCCGTACCTCAAAAGAGACATTATCTACAGCGATGCTGTCGCTGTCGTTCTTTACCGACAGGTTGGTTAAAGAGAGTCGACTTTCTTTAACCTCATTTGGTGGAAGATCAGGAGTTAAACGAACAGCTCTCCCCACCATCATTTGAGCTAGTTCTTGGCGGTTGGTTTGATCAGGAGTAGTAGCACCAACCACTTGTCCATTTCTTAGGACGGTTATTCGGTCGCTTAGAGACATCACTTCACGTAGTTTGTGAGAAATAAAAATCAAGCCACGGCCGTTGTCAGCCATTCTTCTAAGAATTACGAATAAATCGTCAACTTCTTTTGGGGTGAGAACAGCGGTGGGTTCGTCTAATACCAAAAGCTCCGCGTCTCGATAGAGGGCTTTTATGATTTCCACTCTTTGGCGTTCTCCCACTGAGAGGTGAGCCACCGTTTCACCGGGGTCAACCGCTAATCCATGCTCTTTAGAAATTTCAGATATTCGCTCTGAAACCTTTTCAAGATCGGTTAGGGGACGTCGAGTAGAGGGCATACCAAGGGCAACATTTTCTGCAACGGTCAAAGTTGGTACCAGCATGAAATGTTGGTGAATCATCCCTATTCGGGAAGAAATAGCGTCAGATGGAGAGCCTATTTTCATCGGCTCTCCGCGCAAAAATAGTTCACCTTTATCAGCTTGGTATAAGCCAAAAAGAATTTTTACGAGAGTGCTTTTTCCCGCACCATTTTCACCAAGCAAGGTATGTACCTCGCCGTAACGAACATCAAAATCAACATCGCTGTTAGCGATCACACCAGGGAAGTATTTAGTGATTCCCCGCATTTCTAAAAGGTTGTTTGATTCGTTGTTCATTGGGCCTTTCATTCGTTTCCCTTACCTCGCCCGGGAGAGCGAGGGTTAACTCACTCTCCCGGAAAGGTAAGAAACACTTATCGCTTGTGTTTATTAAGCTCCGGTGTCTATAGAGCCGTCTTTGATTCCTTCAATAGCGGCTTCTGCTGCAGCTTTGACATCATCAGAAAGATCAAATCCGTCGTTGAATTCAATTATCAAACCGCCGTTTGACAAATTGATTTCAAAAGCTTGACCGCCTTTTGTTCCGTTATCACGCAGTTCAAGCATTTCCTCCAGAATGAATTCCCAGTGGTAAACCTGTGAAGCTACGACAAGATCCGGATCTAAAGATGTTTGGTTTGATTGTGTTCCAAACCATGGCACTCCAGCATCGCTTGCCACGCCAACAGCACCTACAACCATTTGGGCTGTTCCGGTAAGAACGTCCGCGTTGTTAGCAAGATGAGCCTCAGCGGCTTCGGCAGCAAGAGCTACGTCCCCGAATGAACCGGTATAAGTTACATTCACAGTTGCCCCGCCTGCTTCGGCTGCTGTAACGAATCCGTTGATATAGGCAACCGCGTCGCCTGCTTCAACTGGTCCGACTACGCCGATGACGCCGGTTTCAGAAATGGCTGCAGCCACAACTCCGTTTACGTAACCGCCTTCATCAGCAGCTGGAGCGTAGGCGAAGACATTGTCTAACCCTTGTGTATCGGTTGCGGTTCCCCAAATAAATGTGGTGTCTGGGAAGTCAGGAGCGATCTCTGCTAGAGAAGCACCGAACTGAGTTCCGTGAGCGACAATCACATCCACTCCATCTTCTGCATAGCCACGAATGGCGGCAGCAGCATCCTCAACAATGAAAGTTCCATCAGTTACTTGAAGAGTTATATCTCTTTCAAGTGCATTAACTGAATCAACCATGCTCTGGCTGAAAGCCAAATCATCTGAGGCGCTTGGGGCCACAATTGCCATAGTTAAAGCACCACCACCACCGCTTGAGTCATCAGACCCACAAGCGGCGGCACCGAGAGCTAAAACTCCTAGCACTGCTATGAGGCTTGAAATTAGCCTCAGTTTCTTTCTCATTTTGTTTTCCTTTCCGGGGTTGAACCCGTTGTGATTTTTAATGTCTTGAGAACGGTTTCGTTAAAGCAGAAGGGGCGTTAACGCGTCGAGCGAGGAGGATGAGCGCCCCAATGGTCACGATTGCTGGTGCCATCCCGGCTAGGTCAGAAATGCTGACCGGGATGATGCCAAGAGATTTCCATTGCAGAACTGTCGCGTTTACTAATCCATAGAGTAAAGCTCCACCCAT
>QCKS01000018.1 GCA_003215175.1 Acidimicrobiales bacterium AG-410-I20 | reverse complement strand
GGTTGTCGTGGTTGTTGTTGGAGCTGGTTCACTTTCACCACTTTCACATGAACCATCATTATCGTCGGCATCTTCCCAATTTGATGTCCCGTCACAGTCGTTGTCAAGATTTACATTACTGACGATTGAGAAGCGATCGCTGTTTGGTGCATTGCCCGCATTGATGGTGTTTGTTTGGTCGTTTCTCTTATGAGCTAAACCAAAGAACATGATCGGATCTGAGTAGCCGTGTGCGTCCATATCGTCTACTCGGGTACTCCCTACATCAGGTTCATGAGTGGCTCCTTCTGAATACCACACCTTGTCGTCAAACATGAAAAAGTGAAGCGGTGCGTCTGTCCCGTTGAGATCACGGTTGAACCCATCCGCGTTTGGATTCCATCCTTCAGGCCTGAAACCTGCTCGCCAAAAATCGGCAGTATTCCCATCATGGTCAATTTGATTTCCTATCCAGAGCAAGGTAGCGAGATGGTATTCAGAAAGGTTGTCTCCAGCAGCAATATAATCTCCAATTGTTTGACCAGAAGATTTAAATGCTGACTCACTGACAACGTAAACTCGGAAGCCAACTTTGCTGTGATTACCGAAACTCTGAGGACTCACTTTGAACGCTTGCCCTTCAAGTAAAGGTTCAGACCAAACAGCAATCGCTTTTGGTTCAAAAGACCAGTCAGTTGGATCAAATACAGCATCACTTCTCGCCGACTGCCACTCACCTGATGTGCTACCGGCGGAAACGACACCTGAGAAAAATAAGAAAAGACCACACAAAATAGACAGAAAAACTAGAGGCGAAGCTAAGGATTTTGAATTCTTTTTCATTGAAACGCCCGATGCGAAATCATTTCGTAAATGAACTACAAATATTAGAACACACTGCTTGTGTTCCTACAGTTGGGGGAGTAATGCTAGGAGATCAAGTTAGTCAGAGTAAGTGGCGAGATTTTGCAGCATGCCGCGGGCCTCAAGCCCACAATTTTTTCCCGTTTTCTTCGAGCGAAAGAAGAGACGAAAGGCGTCGCCGTGAAGCACAAGCGAAAAAAATCTGCAATCGTTGCGATGTCTGTGAAGAATGTTTAAGTCACGCTTTAGAAATACGCGAATTGTATGGAATTTGGGGAGGAACGAACGGCATGGAAAGACGAGCAATGCTTGGCCTGTATACCTCAGCAAAAAATCAATCTAAATAGACGGAAGCCTCGGACCAGCGATCCGAACATCGCCACGTCTACGAGTTACACCTGTTTCATCTAAATGACCTAAAAGAGGTAATGCGTGTTTACGAGTATTCCCGGCAGACTCCCTAAAAGTTGAGACGGTAAAACCTTCCGGGTTACTTTTCAAAAGTTCAGCGACAAGTTCACTAGCTTTTTCAACGGCAACTGGTGCAAAGAAAATACCATCATGTTCAATAACTTCGCCTCTGCGGACTAATTCTCTTAATTCAGCTCTATCAACTTCTTTAGGGTCAGGAGGAGTAAAAGGAAACTCGATTAATTGTTTAACAAATGGATGATCTGAAAGTTGATGTGAAAATTCTGGAGAAATTAAACGCCCAGAAGCTGGCTGAAGATCATCTAAGAGTTCTACTGCAGCACGATCACGCTCATCTAAAAGAGACAAATCTAAACCGACTGGACCGGCTGACTCAACCTCATATCGAATCCTTTTCAATGTTTCCTGCAACACTTCAGGATCAACAATCCACTTACCGATATCAGGTGAAACTTTTTTACCCGTTAAACGTTCCAATTCTTTATCTTCAACCCATCCGCGCTCTCGAATTAGCCTGTCAACCGAACGATCAGGAACAGCATCAGCTGCGCTCAATTGAGGATCAACATCAAGAACTTCACCGCCACCAATAGTTTCTGAACGACCACTTTCTCGAAGAATAAACCGATCACCCGGCAAAAGCGGCAGACCAGTTGAAACATAAAAGCGAACTGAACCACTTGAACCAGGTAGTAACTCCTCAGAACCAAGGACACGCATCCGAGCAGAATGCTCTCCTGAACCTACATACAGCACATATGCGCCTTTTCGAGAAACTGAGTGACCTAATTGATTCAATACATGCAGTGATGCATCAAAAATTGAAGACTCATGCCATTGATTGTCACGAACTAAAACATCACCTCGCACAATTTCATCATGATTTACTCCAGATAAGTTCACAGCACATCTACTTCCTGCAGGTAAATCAGGACATTCCTCATAATGATTTTGTAAAGCCCTAATCCTTACTTGACGTTTTTGAGGTAAAAGCTGTAACTCATCGTCAACTTTTAAAGAACCGTCTGTGAGTGTTCCTGTCACAACCGTTCCAGCCCCTTTTGCTGAAAAAACTCTGTCAATCCACAATCGAGGACGGTCCCTATCTTCACTGGCTGATAATTTTTCAGCAAGAGCATCTAGTTCACTTTGTAATACATCGATCCCAATTCCACTTAGTGCATCAACACGAATAACCGGTGCTCCTTCTAAAAAAGTGCCAGCTATATGATCTTCAACTTCAATTTGAGCAAGCTCAACTAAATCGTCATCACATAAGCCAACTTTTGTTAAAACAACCAGTCCATTCTCAAACCCCAACAATTCTAAAATTCTTAAATGCTCTTCTGATTGAGGTTTCCACCCTTCAGTTGCTGCAACAACAAAAACACATGCTTTTACCGAACCCACTCCAGCCAACATATTTTTAATAAACCGAACATGGCCAGGAACGTCAATCAAAGAAAGAGACGTCCCCGACGGTAGTTGGGTCACACCAAATCCAAGATCAATGGTCAACCCACGTTCTTTTTCTTCATTGAATCGGTCAGGATCAATGCCAGTTAATGCTTTAACAAGAGTTGATTTACCGTGATCAACATGACCAGCAGTTGCTACTACATGCATTATTTACCTAGTGCAGTAATTGCGGCAGCTATGACTTCGTCATCATCAGGGTGCACCGTACGAAGATCCAAAATTGTTTTTCCATCAACTACTCGACAAATAATTGGCGGGTCATTAAGACGCATTTCCTCTGAATAATCACCCGGTATAACTAAACCTGCAGAAGGGATCTCAACCCCAGGAAGAGTCCCGCCACCCGGTGTAGACAACGTCTCAGACGCCCACTGTTCACTAATTACTTTTGCACGAGAAAGTAAATCCTCTACAGATAAAGTCGCCATACGCCAAAAAGGAATTGCATCACTATCACGATTTAAGTAAGCCAAAACAATTTTTTCTAAAGCATTTAACACCAAACCACCTGGACGTAAAGCCCGAGCTAACGGATGAGAACTACATGCATTAACTAATTCAGCATTTCCAGCAATAACTCCAACTTGGGGGCCTCCAAGTAACTTATCTCCAGAAAAAGTTACGAGATCTGCACCGGCTTCAAGAGTCTGCTTAGCAGCAGGTTCGTTCATTAACCATGATGGTGGGCCAGACTCAAGCCAAGGACAACCAGCGTCAATAAGTCCAGATCCAATATCTGCGACTACAGGAACCCCAAGTTCAGCCAATTCACTAATTTTTACTGATTCTGTAAACCCTTCAATACGATAATTTGATTGGTGAACGCTCAAAGTTAAAACAACATTCTCTTTTTTAATAGCTTTTGCAAAATCTTTAACTCTTGTTCGATTTGTTGTCCCGACTTCTACAAGTTTTGCACCAGACTGTGTAATAACTTCGGGAATACGAAACCCCCCACCGATTTCAACAAGTTCACCTCGTGAAACAGCAACAGATTCTTCTCTTGCTAACGCCGCGAGAACAAGCATCACCGCGGATGCACAATTATTAACAACTATTGCTGCTTCTGCACCACAAACTTTTGCCAACAATTGAGGAACCCGATCTTGTCGTGAACCCCTCTCACCAGTTACAAGATCAAGTTCTAAATTTGTATACCGCCCAGAATTCATAGAAACATCTACAGGAGCGCGCCCCATATTTGTATGCAACAAAACACCTGTTCCATTGATTACATCCGTAAGTAAATTACGAGCCATTTTCTCAGCAATACCCCTAGCTCGAACTTCAACATCAGAAGCGTCTCCACTAGAAATTGCAGACCGCGCAGCGTCAACCAGCAAAGGATGAGGTAAGCCAGTATCTTCTAAAGATCTAGCCAACTGATCTACTGAAGGTGGATGTTGTGAAACCATTTAATTTTGAGGATACGAGCGCGAATAAGAACTACACCGCTAAAGCCCTACTATAAACATATGACTCTGATATTTCTTATTGCAGCGTTTTTGACAATTCCACTCATTGAAGTATGGATCTTGCTTCAAATTGCTGACCTTGCCGGCCTTTTAAACACTATTGGTCTACTAATTCTCACCAGCATTATTGGGGCATTGTTAGTGCGTAGAGAAGGGATCAGCGTTTTCCGTAAAGCAAAAAATGAAATCACACAAGGCCAAATGCCAGAAAAACAAATCTTAGATGGATTTTTAATTCTTCTTGGGGGAGTTTTAATGCTTACTCCAGGGTTCTTTACGGACATCATTGGTTTCCTTCTTCTTTTCCCTCCGACAAGACTTTTACTTAGAACCGTCGTAATAAAGCGATTGAATTCCCGAATTTCGAGTCCGAATTCATACATAAGAAACGGAAGAGTTCAATGGGTTTACAGCGAAAGAAAAGATGAAACAATTGAAATTTTAGAATCGCCTCGGGTAGACGACGACGATTAAATATCTGCTTCTTTTAGAGCAGATTCAACGGCATCAAGTAAGCGAGCGCTACATCCGTCCATATCAATCGGTGGAGCTAATTCGTCAACGAGCTGGTCAATAATTTTTTGGTAAGCAGAAGCAGCTGGACCTTCACCTAACACAACTGGATTTCCGGTATCGCCGCCAGCCGCAACATTTCCATCTAGAGGTATGGAGCCAATTAATGGAGCCCCAATACTTTCAGACAAATTTTCACCACCACCAGATCCGAATACTTCATGCTCCACACCATCGGGTGAAACATATGCACTCATATTTTCAATTACCCCTACAACATGTAAGTAGTTAGCTCTACCCATATTGGCTACTCTGACCGCTACTTTTTGAGCCGCTAAAGTTGGAGTAGTTATCACAATCATTTCGGCTTGGGGTAAAAGTTTCGCCAACCCCATTTGAACATCGCCTGTTCCTGGTGGCATATCAATCAATAAATAATCAAGGTCACCCCACGCAACATCTTGGCAAAAGTGTTGAACCGCTCGGTTGAGAATGAGCCCTCTCCACATCAAAGCCGATTCTTCGCTTTCAACGAGAAAGCCCATTGATACAACTTTTAATAAACCAGCACCGACTCTTTTTTCATTAGGAGATATTTTCCCTTCCTCAGAGTCACCGCCAAGACGACCTTCAATGTCAAGCATTCTCGGAACCGAATAGCCCCAAATATCAGCATCCATGACACCTACAACAAAACCTTTTTTAGCTAAACCGGCCGCAAGATTGACTGTCACTGATGACTTCCCAACACCGCCCTTACCAGAAGAGATCATCAAAACTCGACACGTTGGGGGAATCTCAGTATCAGGCGCTGATTTCGCTACGTTTAGCCGCGCTTTCGCCATCGCCGCAGCCTTCTCATCACTATTTAACTCAGACCAATTAAATCGGATGTCAGAAATGCCAGGCAAAGCAGTAACTCGAGAATGAACATCACGCTTAATTTGATCCTTCAAAGGGCAACCCGAAGTAGTTAAAGCAATCTCTACTTCAACGACACCGTCAGAACGCACGTCAACTTGTTTAACCATCCCAAGTTCAACAATGCTGCTCCCAAGTTCAGGATCAATAACGCCACGCAAAATACCAAGAATATGGTCACTCGTTGGCAACGTATTGTCACTTAAAGAATTATCACTCACAATAAAAGCCTAGAAGATCAATATGACTTCTTACATTCTTATTAGATATAATCTATAAATACATTTGTACAGGGAGAATTCTCATGATCACATTGACAGACACCGCAACCAGCAAAGTCAGTGAGTTGCTAGCTGGAGAAAACGAAGAAGGATTAGCACTCCGCGTAGCAGTAAAACCTGGCGGATGTTCTGGATACAGCTATGAAATGTTCTTCGACACTGACCGTTCAGACGATGATGTTGAAGTTACCTACGGAGATGTTTCCGTAATAGTTGATACTGCAAGCGCAGAACTTCTCGTTGGAGCAACTTTGGATTACAAAGACGGTTTAGACCAAACAGGTTTCTCAATTGACAATCCAAGCGCACAACGAACATGCGGATGCGGTAAATCCTTTTCCTAAATCCCGGATTAGTTAACAGTCTTTAAGGCCGCTTCTATTTCCTTTTTGTCCATAGCTAAATGAACAACTTCGGTAATTATTCCATTTGAATCAGCAACAACCAGACTTGGTTCAAAAGGTAAACCAAAAGCATTAATTACAGGCGCAGTTCTAAAATCACCCGCATTTGGGCTTACGTAGACTTCCGCATGTATAACCGACCACTCATCATCAAGATTTTTGGCTTCTGCAATTAAAAGATCCAAAGCTGGCCCACAAACATCACTCTGACAAAACCCCGGAGTAGAAACTAAAACAGCTATTGGCCCTGATCGAGTCAATGCTTCTGCAACAGTCAATTCGTGCAGCGGACATGGATCTTCAAACCGAGTACATATTGGATCAATACCTTTCGGATCAGTCATCGTTGGCGTCTCCACAGCAGGTAACGGGCTACCAACTTGAACAATAGACAGTTGATTACTATCCACAATTTCAAGAACATGGGATGCTTCTGACCCCTCAAGAGAAATCTCGTAATAACCCACTTCAGTAGGAGTAAATATCAACGGATAATAAGGGGTCTGACCAAGTTCCCCATGTCGCGAAGCAACCACCGTTGCCACAAGATTCCCATCTTTACTGATTGATAAATCGATACTGTCAGGAACCCCTTCTGAGGCTGGCCAACCTTCTTCATCTAATAAAACATAAGGGGCGCGCTGGGAACTGCCTGCAGAAAATATTGAAGGCATATTTGACCCATCAGGAAACCTTGCTCCTAAACCAAAATTCTGCAGTGACGTAGTGGTCGTAGCATTAGAAGTAGTAGTCGTAACATTAGAAGAAGTTGAACCCCCGCATCCAAAAAGCAGAGCAGCCCCCATAGTCCCGCCGATACCAACTAGAACGCTTCTACGAGTTACAGATAAAGGATCTATCATGATTTGGAGGATACACGGTCGTTGTCTAACCAGTACCAAGGCACAATCAAGGAAATGAATATTCATCCCAACCTTAATCTCACCGTTAACGGTAAAAATATTGAAGTCCCTGAAACCGGACAAACATTATTAGATGTATTGCGCGATCATTGCGGACTAACTTCAGTAAAAGATGGATGTAGCCCCCAAGGACAATGTGGATGCTGCACAGTTCTTATAGATGGACAAGCACGAGTTTCATGCGTAACACCTGCTCGCAGAGTAAAGGGAAGAGAAATCACCACACTAGAAGGACTGGATCAAGAAACTCAAGATTCATGGGGCACAGCTCTTTGTGCTACCGGGGGAAGCCAATGTGGATTCTGCACTCCCGGCATAATCATGAGGTTCGCGGATCTAAAAAATAGGGAAGAAATCAATAAAGAAAAAGCTGAAAGAGCGTTACATGCACATTTATGCCGTTGCACCGGATGGCAAACAATCCTTGAGGCATGGGATGGTTACAGAAACGCTTGTCCTCTCCCTGATCAAGAAAATTCGAAACGCAGAGCAGAAATAGAAGGAGGGACACCACAAGCCACAGGTCTTGATATCGCTTTAGGAAAAGGCGGATTTTCCACAGACACCGTTCCGCCTGAAAGCCTTTTTGCCGTATTAAACAGCGATAAAGAATGGGTCATTGGGGAAAATCTTTTAGAAGCTCGCCAGAAAGCAGGAAAGATTCAAGGAAGACGAACCACCATCAATCCTGAGCCTCCAATTGAATTACCTCAAGGAGATTGGATAGCAACACTCCAAACCCACTGGGTTGACCCTGCATATTTAGAACTCGATGCTTCCTGGTGCGAACCAAATGGCACACCAAGTTCTTTACTTGCGAACGGAGGGGCTTTTGGAGCGAAACAAACATCCTTCGTTCAAAAAGCAGCTCAAGAACTTGCAAATCAATACGGCAAACCAGTTCTTGCCCAGTTCAGCCGAGAAGATAGCGTCCGGTTTGGGCCTAAAAGACCACCAGTAGCAGGCGGCATTGATGCAAACGGTAAAGGAATACTTCGAATAGCACGCACACCAGGAATAAATGAATCAATACAACGATTCACTTCTGAAATACAGGTAGAAGAAATTGATATACCTGGACCTCCCACTTCCTCTCAAATCAGAGCAGCAGGATGGGCAGAAGCAGCCGCGCTTCTTTCAGCAGCAAAAGGAACACCACAAACTATTACCAGTCCAAGTGGAGGATCGGCAAAGGCTCAAGTTACCTCTGAAGGCATAACTGTTTCTGTTAATTGCGGTGACCCTTTAGATGAAACAACGTTGCGAGCTTATTGCATAGGTGCAGCCCATATGGCTTGGAGTTGGGTTACGTCAGAATCTCTGACAGTAGATAAAACAGGTGAGATACACGATTTAACTATTCGTTCTTTTGGAATCACGCCAGCAAGTATGACACCTCCAATTACTGTAATAATTGAACCAGATGATGGAGAGCCAGTAAATGGGTCAGACGCAGTATTTGCTGCAGTTGCTTCAGCAACATGGCTGGCACAAGGAACTCCAACACAGTGGCCCACAAAATTAGATCTTGTGACTAATAAGTAAAGGAAAGAAAATGTCAAAACCTGTAGGTCCATACACACCGATAATGACTGCTGGAGAACTTTTAGCAACCAGCGGACAAATCGGAATCGCTGACGGTGCTTTAGTTGAAGGCGGAATGCCTGCCCAATTCGTTCAAGCTCTTTCAAACCTTAAAGATGTTCTTGAATCTGCCGGAGCATCAATGAGTGATGTCATTAAAACCACTGTTTTCCTCGTAGATATGGATGACTATGCAGAAATGAATGAGATTTATTGCGAAGCTTTTGGTGATCATCGCCCCGCTCGATCTGCTGTAGCGGTAGCAGCCCTCCCACTTGGTGCACAAATTGAAATAGAAGCGTGGGCTCAACAAACCTAACTTAAACGTTTCTATGAACCTGACTTGTATGGCAGACTGAAGTCATGCTTGGCGCCATCATCATGATCATCATCCTTGTAGTGGTCATACCTGTTGCTGTTCTTATTAGTGGAGCAATCGGAGCTTCTTTGATTGGCGGGCTGTTAAAAAAGAACGTTGATGAAGATCATGAAGGTTCTGAACTTCTAGAAGTAAGTGAATCCAACCCCTACAAAGAACAGCACCTTGATGAAGAATGAAGGCAAAGCGTCTTCAAAACTTCAATGGAATTTAAACCCAAAGCAATGGATTGCTGAAAACTCCACCGGAAAACCCACCGGAAAAATTAAAACGGAAAACCCTTTTCTAATCTCCTTCTTCTTCGCTATCGCGTTACTAATTTCTTTCGGGATATTTTCCTTCATCGGCGACAATGACCTCATCATCACAGCTTCTGTGATACTTCCAATCTTCTATCTGCTGAGCCTTTGTTTTTCTGTAATCGGATTTAAAAGAAAAAAACGCGACCCAAATCTAAGAGGAAAATTCTTAGGGGTACTTTCACTACTAATCATTATCCCATCAACAGCGCTTCTCTTATTTCTGCTTGCTTATGGTCTTGTGGGAGAACTTAGCGGTGGCTGTTGCTAAGAAAAAAGATTAGAGTTCCCACCGCGATTTACCGAACCGGTAACCGACACTACGAACGGTATGAAGCAAATTCGCGTGCTCCTCACCCAACTTTGCCCTTAAGCGTCGGACATGAACATCAACAGTGCGCGCCCCGCCATAATAGTCATAGCCCCATACTTGGCTGAGGAGAATTTCGCGAGTAAACACTTTCCCTGGACGCGAAGCTAGGAATTTTAAAAGTTCATACTCCATATAAGTCAAATCAAGAGGCTGACCATCAATAGCGGCCTGATAAGTCTCAACATTTAAAACTAACGGACCGTAATGAAGAAGTTCTGGGCTTGTCCCACGTCCAGTTCTCCAAAACAAATGATGGAGACGAGCTTTCAACTCTGAAGGATTAATTGGGAACAAACAAAAGTCATCAAAAAGGTCATCACGCAAGTCAATTCCCGGTAATTGATCAGGACGAACTAGAAGCAACACGGGCTCCAATGGTGTTTCACATTTACGCAAATTACGACAGAAATCAAGAGCTCCTTCAAGATTCATATCTCCTGCAACAACAGCCCCAGACCACCCGTTATCAATTGACACTTGACTAGGGTCATCGACAGCCTTCCAAAGCCAAGCACTCAAATCAAGTGCTTGAGATAGTTCCGGCGGAGGCGTATTTGGAAAAACGAGTAAAGGTTCCATAAATTTTTGTACTTAATCACTACCAAGAGGGAAGGTAACGTTCCAACTCAAATGGCGTAACTTGTTGCTGATACTCATTCCATTCTGCTCGTTTATTTCTCAAGAACCACTCAAAAATATGATCACCTAATGCTTCACGCACCAAAGACGACTCTTCCATCTCATCAAGAGCTTCACTTAAACTCGTTGGTAGCCGGTCAATTCCTAATTCTTGTTGTTCAGATCGCGTCAAATTATAAAGATTTGAAGTTGCTTCCTCTGGCAATTCCATGTTGTCTTGAATGCCACGTAGACCAGCAGCCAAGAGGACAGAAAAAGCCAAGTAAGGGTTACAGGATGGGTCCAAAGCTCGATATTCAACTCGTGTTGAGTCAGGTTTACCGGGTTTAGTGATGGGAACTCTTATCAAAGCTGACCGATTATTGTGAGCCCAAGAAACATATCTTGGCGCTTCGTATCCTTCATTGATTCGTTTATAAGAATTAATTAACTGATTGGTGATAGCAGAAATTTCACGTGCGTGATGAAGCAGTCCCGCAATAAAACTTCGCGCCACTGCCGAAAGCCCATTTTCAGAATCAGAGTCGTAAAACGCATTCTCGTCGCCTTGAAAAAGAGAGAGGTGAGTATGCATTCCCGAGCCTTGAATTCCATTTAATGGTTTTGGCATAAACGTGGCATAAACACCGTTTTCCATCGCAATCTTCTTCACCGCTAATCGCAAAGTCATGACTGAATCAGCCATAGACATCGCATCGGTGTACTGTAAGTCAATCTCGTGTTGACTTGGGCTGTCCTCATGAAAAGAATATTCAACTGGTATCGAAAGCGCTTCAAGCATATGAAGAGTACGTTTCCGTAAATCTGATGAAATGTCAGCGGTAGTCAAATCAAAATAAGAAGCCTTATCTAAAGGCTGGGGAACCATCGTGTTGTTGTCAGCAAAATAAAAGAACTCAACTTCTGGAGCGCAAAACATCTCAAACCCAAGCTCTCTAGCTTTATCGATGTTCCTCCGTAAAACTTGACGGGGATCTCCAGCAAACGCCGAACCATCTAGATTTGTTATGTCGCAAAAAATCGTACCGGATGGTTCGTTTTCATTTACCCAAGGCAATAACTCAAAAGTTGACGCATCCGGTCGTGCTAAAACATCACTTTCCTGTATGCGGCTAAACCCATCAATAGCTGACCCATCAAACTGTAAACCCTCAGCAAAAACAGCCTCTAACTCTGCAGGAGAAATTGCTACAGACTTATGCTGACCCAAAACATCCGTAAACCACAGTCGAATTAGGCGAACACCGCGCTCTTCAACTGTTCTCAATACATAGTCTTGTTGACTACTACGTTCCTCTTCCATCTGTTAATCATGGTAAGAAAAGACCGTTAAACGCCAAAAAATAGGAAACGTTTACACACTGTTCACATAAGAGCAACAAAAATGAAATCCCATCACACAAAAATAGGGGTCACAAGACATAATCTGTCGACATACCTAAAAATCAAGTCGCTTTTTAGCGTTAAAGAAAAAGAGAAAAATATGGCAATTCGCGCTGAATACATTTGGATTGATGGAACTGAACCTCTTCCATATGTTCGATCAAAAACAAAAATTGTTCCAGATGAAACAACTGAATTCCCAATCTGGGGTTTTGATGGATCAAGTACAAACCAAGCACCTGGAGACAATTCTGACTGCGTACTTAGACCAGTATTTTCCTGCCCAGATCCAATCCGAGGTGGAGATAACGTCCTTGTGCTTTGCGACGTCTGTCTACCAGATGGAGACATGACCCCACACCCAACCAACACTCGTGCGGCATGCGTCGAAACTTACGAAAAATACGCTGATCAAGAACCAATATTTGGAATTGAACAGGAGTACACCTTCTTTGTTGACGGACAACCATTAGGTTGGCCAAGTGACGGCTTCCCGGCGCCACAAGGTCCTTACTATTGCGGAGTAGGAGCAATAGAAACATCAGGACGAGAAATTGTTGAAGCGCATACCACTGCTTGTATGGAAGCAGGTTTAACTATTTCCGGAACAAACGCAGAAGTAATGCTTGGTCAATGGGAATTTCAAATAGGGCCACTAGACACTGTTCAAGCAGCAGACGAACTATGGATTGCCCGATATTTGTTATACAGAATTTCTGAAGATTTTGGAGTTGATGCTTCAATCGCTGCGAAACCAATTAAAGGAGATTGGAACGGAGCTGGAGCACACACAAACTTCTCCACCAATAAAATGCGCGAAAATTATGATGCCATAATCACCGCCTGTGAAGCCTTAGGAGCCGAGGGCAAACCAGAGGAACACATCGCTGGATATGGCATCGGATCAGAGGACCGGTTAACTGGTGAACATGAAACCCAACGTTATGACCAGTTCAGTTACGGGGTTTCCGACCGTGGAGCCTCTATTCGTATTCCATGGCAAGTCCACATTGACCAAAAAGGTTATATCGAAGACCGGCGTCCAAATGCAAATATGGATCCGTACGTAGTAAATCGTTTAATTACGAATACGTGCTGTGAAGCTTTAAGTTAGAACTACTGCCATATGAACAAAACCCCGGGAATTTCCCGGGGTTTTGCTTTTTTCACGAAAAAGAAATCCCTAACAAATCCCTAACAAACTTCTCCTAGAATGATCACATAGCGAAGAAATGATTTAGGTGTAAACAACCTAAGGAGATTTCAAATGAAGAAATTTTTAGTAACACTAGCGGCGGCAGCTACCTTCCTCGGGGGAGCATTTGCCATCGCTGTATGGTCCCCAATAGGGACTGCTGGTGCTGAAGAAACGAACTTAAAGCATCACTCAGGAATACATCAACGAGACGGCATGAAAGCTGATCGTGGAGAACACTTTGCGAGTATTGCTGAAGTACTCGGTGTAGAAGTTGAAGAACTTCGTGAGCTGCTTGCAGGTGGTTCAACTCTGGCTGAAATCGCTGGAGACAATGTGGATGCGGTAGTTGCACTTCTTGTCGAAAACGCCACCGAAAGAATTAACGAAGCAGTTGCTGCTGAAAAAATGACTCAAGAAGAAGCTGATGAAAAAATCGCTGGACTTGAAGAAGTAATCACCGAAAAGATAAACACATCTCCAGGTGAACTAAGAGATAAACGCCCCCCACGGAAAGACGGTATGAAAGCTGATCGTGGAGAACACTTTGCGGGTATCGCTGAGTTGCTTGGTTTAGAGGTAGAAGATTTGCGTTCACAGTTAGCTGAAGGCGCAACAATGGCTGAAATTGCTGGAGACAATGTTGATGCTCTAATCGCAGTGTTAGTTGATGATGCCACCGAGAAAATTAATGAGGCAGTTGCTGCTGGCAAGATGACTCAAGAAGAAGCTGATGAAAAGATTGCTTCACTTGAAGAAAACATTACGGAGCGAGTCAACACAGCACCGAAAGGCCTCAAAGAAAAACGCCCTCCACGAGGAAAACAAATTCCTAAAGGACCACGTGTCTCGATACAACCCGTTCCGAATGCAGCGATTCAGAACCTAAGTGAAGTATCAATAACGACAGCGTAACGGCCACATCGTTTTCACCTTAGAAATTGATGCGTTCTAAAGTAAACGACTCAGACTCCTGAGTAACTGCCTTCAATAATGGTTCGGTAACCTTAAGTTATGGGAAACATACGAGTCGCTCTTGCTCAACTCAACTCTGTAGTTGGTGACCTTGAAGGCAACGTCAAGCGCGTCCAAGAAGTTTTACCTCACTTAAAAAACTGCGACTTAGCTCTTTTCCCAGAAATGACACTCACTGGCTACCCACTTGAAGATTTAGTACTAAAACCCGGATTTGTTGCAGATAGCCGCAAAGCAGTTGAAAAAATTGCCAGCAAAAGTGAATCATGCGCACTGGTGGTCGGATTTGCTGACACTGGACCGAATGGCGAGGTATATAACGCCGCAGCAGTTTGCCACCAAGGCGAAATAAAAGGCATCTATCACAAACGAGAACTACCAAACTACGACGTCTTTGATGAAGCTCGACATTTCTCTCCCGGAGATCAACCACTCCAACTTTTCAGAATCAACGGCGTGAATGTCGGCATTGTTATTTGCGAAGATATCTGGGTGTCAAAAGGACCAGCCGAAGAACTCATTCAGATGGGAGCTGAGCTACTTGTTGCAATAAATGGATCTCCATACGACAACACAAAAGTTGCAGCACGAGAAGAACTCGTTACAACTCTCGCCGCATCTTCTCAAATCCCAGTCGTGTATCTAAATCTCGTTGGTGGACAAGATGAACTGATCTTTGATGGAGGATCAATGATCTCCGATCCAAACGGAAATATTTTGACCAAAACTTCAAGATTCTATGAAGAAACATTCCTCGTAGATATAGACACTCCAAATATCGAATCACCGAGCTTCACCGACCAACTTGACCACGATTGGTGTATACAAATATCAGAACCAAACGAACGTTCCGATAACTATCCACATTTTGTAACTTCTCCACTCACACCAGAAGCAGAGCTTTACACCGCACTAGTGGTTGCTACTCGGGACTATGTACAAAAAAGCGGATTCACAGATATTTGCCTTGGGTTATCTGGAGGAGTTGACTCCGCATTAGTAGCAACCATCGCAACCGACGCCCTAGGCGCGGATCATGTACACCCCATCCTCATGCCCTCTAGGTATTCAAGCGATCATTCATTAAAAGATGCTCAAGAACTAACTGAACGTCAAGGCCTTGTTCCGCAGATAATCCCCATTGAAAACACGCATCAAAGTTTTCATGACCTTTTAACCCCCTCAGTAGGAGATGAACTTCCAGGTTTTACTGATGAGAATCTTCAAGCTCGAATTAGAGGAGTCTTACTCATGGCATTATCCAACGCTTTTGGCTGGTTAGTCCTTACAACAGGAAATAAAAGCGAGTCAGCTGTCGGATTCTCAACGTTATATGGCGATACCGCAGGAGCTTATGCCGTAATTAGAGACGTATATAAAACCAAAGTTTATGAACTGTGCCGTTGGCGAAATGAACAAGAAGACAGCCCAGTAATCCCTGAAAATATATTGACTAAAGCACCATCAGCAGAACTACGACCGGATCAACGCGATGATCAACGTCTTCCACCATATGAAATTCTTGACCCGTTATTAGAGGCATACATTGAAGGGGACCGAACTCGAGCAGAACTCATTAAAGATGGATTTCAACAAGAACTTGTTGACCAAGTAGTAAAAATGGTTGATCTTGCCGAATATAAAAGACGTCAAACACCTTTAGGGCCCCGAGTTACTACAAAAGGGTTCGGGCGTGATCGACGACTTCCTGTAGTTAATCGTTATGACGGGTAACTAAATTTCTCTACAAACCTGTAGAAAAAATAAAAAATCGTGACAAACGTCACCATTTGACGTTGTTGTCTCTGTGACCGTGGGTATGGTGACGCCATGAAGAGGTTTATGCCTTTTTAATTAACCGGTTTAGTAAATCGTCTTAAAGGAGATGAAGGTGACAAATAATCGGGTTGAGCGGGATGAAGAAGACTTAGTCCGTCTCTATCTCACCGATATCGGTCAGTATGAACTTCTAGACAAAGAAGACGAAGTTCGGTTAGCTAAAAAAATTGAAGAAGGTGTTGCTGCCCGTATAGCACTAGAAAAAAATGGGGGAGCAAAATTAACACCGGCTAAAAGACGAGAGTTGCGACGCACGGTAATCAAAGGGGAGCGAGCAACATCAGAATTTACTAATTCAAATTTAAGACTCGTAGTTTCCATTGCCAAAAAATATCAAGCTTCTGGCCTTCCCTTACTTGATTTAATCCAAGAAGGAAACCTTGGTTTAATGCATGCCGTAGAAAAATTTGATTGGAGAAAAGGATTCAAATTCTCTACTTATGCAACTTGGTGGATAAGACAAGCCATCACACGTGGTATCGCAAACACTGGACGAACAATTCGTCTTCCAGTTCACGCCGGTGACACTCTTGCTCGGTTAACAAAAGCAAGATCTCGACTTGAAATACAACACGGAAGAGCAGCTACTTTGGCTGAACTTGCTGCAGAAGTAGAAATGGATGAAGACAAAGTCACCGAAGCATTACGCTTTGCCGCAGAACCACTTTCTTTAAGTGAACCACTCAGAGAAGATGGAGATGCAGAATTAGGAGACGTTGTTGAAGACAGAGGAGCACAATCTCCATTTGAATCTGCAGCAACCTCTTTACTGCCAGAAGAAATAAGCCGTCTTCTCGCACCATTAGACGATCGAGAAAGAGAAATCCTCAAGTTACGATTTGGCCTTGACCGAGGCGAACCACGGACCCTTGAAGAAGTAGGTGACCACTTCAAACTCACTAGGGAAAGAATTCGTCAAATTGAAGCCCGCGCCATGTCAAAACTCCGTCACCCAAGCAGCGATACCGGCGCCCGCGACTTATTAGCAGTCTGATTTTTTAATTTGGCGGAGGTGGACGGGAATCGAACCCGCCGGACAGGGATCACCCATCCCACCCGCTTTGAAGGCGGGGGAGCCCACCAGGTACTCGGACACCTCCACAGAAAACAATACGAGGAACTAAGCCAGATCACATCCCGACAGAGTGGCTAAACGAAATCAAGGCCTATATTGGCTATATGAAAAAGTTTTTAATGCTAGCTGCTTTAGCGGCTTTAATATCAGTAGCCGTTAAGAAAGTACGCTCAATCTGATTTAGTTTTTATCTCGGCCAAACATTTTTCGTATTAAAAGTCCGAGACCGATGAACGCGCTGATACTTAAAATCAGAATTATTACCTGATTGCGTTCAATATGAATCCGGTCACCAAGCGCTATTGGATTATCAAATTCAAGTATCGGCCACTCTCGTAATTCAGCTTCTCTTCGTAAATTACGATCAGGATTCACAGCAACAGGGAAACCAACTGATTCAAGCATGGGAATATCTGAAACTGAATCCGAATAAGCCCAAGATTTACTTAAATCTAAATTTCTCTTTTCCGCTAAATTTTCAATGGCTTCCGCTTTAACCGATCCATGTACGTAAAGTTCAACATCCCCGGTATATCTTCCATCAACATCAATAGTCGCAGTCGTCGCAACGTATTCATCAACTCCTAGATGATTCGCTAAAGGCTCAACAATTTCTGCTGGCGAAGCAGAAACAAGAACTAAAAGGCGTCCTGCTTCGCGATGAAGGTCAAGAACCTCTAACGCTTCGTCAAAAACAATCGGCTCAATAACATTTGTTAGATGTTCATTGGCGAGTCGCCGAAGACCCTCCTGCTCCCAACCAGCAGCAAGTTTTAACGCTGTTTTACGAATTCTCTCCATTGATGATTCGCTGGTACCAGAAAAACGAAACAGCAACTGCCCCCAAATAGCCCTCAAAGTTGTTGTCGCACTCAAATAACCTGCTTTACGCAAGACGGGACCATATGCAGCTAAAGAAGGCCGAGCGATGATTGTTTTATCTAAATCAAAGAAAGCAGCTTCCATATACAAACTTTAGAGCCCAAAGGTCATCACAAGAAGTTTTATGACTTTTCCATCATGAATAGTTACAGAGACTTAAATCGCTAAAGTCAAATAAAGATAAAGGAAATAAATTGACTCTTGAACTTAAAGAAACTGAATACAACTCTTGTTTAGTCATTTCTATTTTTGGCGAAGTTGATATGGGAAGTTCCCCACAACTTCGAACTAAAATCATTCGCTCAGTTAATGAGGGACACGTCAACCTTATATTGGACTTAACCTCAGTAGATTTTCTTGATTCCGCCGGTCTTGGAACAATAATCGGGGCATTAAGGAGAGTGCGCTCTCAAAATGGTGATCTTCTTTTAGTATGTCCAGAAGAGAGGATTCAAAGTATTTTTATGCTTTGCGACCTTGACAAAGTTTTTAAATTTTATTTGACCAGCAATGAAGCAGTTGATGCTTATAAAGGAATAAATTCGTTATGAACGGTAAAGACTATTCATCAGGAATGGTCGAATTACGTATCCCTGCACAAGCAGAGTACATACAACTCGTACGTACGGTAATTGGGGAAATCGCTGCTATTGATCCGAACCTTAGTCTCGGCCGTATTGCTGATTTACGATTAGCGGTTTCTGAGGCCGTCACAAATGCTTATCGAGAACACACTCGTCAAAATTTAGATGACCAAATTGTTGTGAGATGCGATCTCACTAAAGGGAAAATTGAAATTGAAATAAATGATCAAGGTGCCGGATTTAATCCAAATGAAATACCGGATCTTCCAAATGTAGAAGATCCTGAACGATTAAATCATGAGTCAGGTGTCGGATTTTCTTTAATCCGGGAATTATCTGATGAAACAATCGTTGAAACCGGGAAAAACGGGACAAAAGTAAGGCTTATCTTCAATTTAAATAATGGCTAAAAATAAGCAAAATTGAGAGTATGTGTGTGAGAAGCCATTTTCACCACTACGGTTTCTTCCGCCTTTAATTTCTATTCACTTATGCTATGGCACAACAAAAACCACATTCATCAAAAACTTGGCTAGGTAAAGAAGAACCTAGACTTGCACGCCGTATTGGCTTATCAATGCAAAGATTTTTAGGTATTGAAGCTGCGGGAGGAATACTTCTAATCTTCGCGGCTGCGATTGCTTTGGTATGGGCTAACTCTCCGTGGAGCGATAGTTATTTTGACCTATGGAATACTGAAATTAACTTATCAATTGGTGAATTAATTTCGCTCGAACACCATGGTCACGCCCTTACGCTTGGCGAATTCATTAATGATGTTTTAATGGTCCTGTTTTTCTTTGTTGTAGGACTTGAAATTAAAAGAGAGTTAGTAACAGGTGAATTAAACACCAGACGCGCAGCATCGTTACCTGCAGCGGCAGCAATCGGTGGCATGATTGTTCCTGCACTCGTTTACTTTGCATTTAATCAATCTGGTGAAGCAATGGAGGGTTGGGGAATACCAATGGCCACGGATATTGCATTTGCAGTTGGAGTGGTTTCTCTTTTAGGGACTAGAGTTTCGACTTCTTTAAAAGTGTTCTTGCTAACCCTTGCAATTGTTGATGACATTGGCGCCATTCTCGTTATCGCGCTCTTTTATACCAGCGACCTTTCAGTTGGATGGTTAGTAGCCGCAGTACTTACAGTGTTAGTGACCGTTTTGTTGAAGAAAATAAAAATTTGGTACATGCCTGTATATGTAGTTCTCGGTATTTTCTTATGGTACGCGATTTTTGAATCAGGAGTTCATGCCACAATTGCTGGCGTCATTATGGGGTTATTGGCACCTGCTCGGCCTCTCTTGGAAGATGAGGAAGAGGTTGAGCTACTGAAGATGCAGAACATAGATGAGGTTAGAACCCAGTCGCTTTCAAGACTCGCCTTTCAGATAAAAGAAACTGTTCCAGTTACTGAAAGATTACAAAATCTCCTTCATCCATTAACCGGATTCATAATTCTTCCTCTTTTTGCTTTAGCAAACGCAGGAGTTGTATTAAGTACGGATGCGATAGGTGATGCAGTTTCATCTGGTATTACACAAGGCATTGTGGTCGGATTGGTGGTTGGAAAGATTGTAGGAATTACATTATTTACACTTTTAGCTGTGAAGATTGGACTATGCACTCTTCCATCAGGAACCACTACACGACATATTGCTGGGATTGCTTCACTTGCTGGAATTGGTTTTACTGTTTCAATGTTCATAGGTGAGTTAGCATTTGATACTGCAATGCTTCAAGACGAAGCAAAAATTGGAATTCTTTTTGCTTCTCTTGTCGCAGCGATCTTTGGAACAGCAATTCTTTATAGATCGTCTGAAACAAAAACAGTTTCTGAAGACGATGTAATGACGGAGACAAGCTAATGTCAAAGAAACTTGTCATTGTTGAATCCCCAGCTAAAGCAAAGACTATAGAAAAGTATCTAGGTGACGGGTATATCGTTGAGTCTTCTGTAGGACACATACGGGATCTGATTAGCCCAAGAGATGTACCAGAAAATCAGAGAGAACGTTTTGGCAGACTTGGAATTGACGTTCATAACGGCTTTGAGCCTCTCTATGACACAAATCCAAACAGCAAAAAACAGGTCACTTTGTTGAGAAGAGCTCTCAAAGAAGTAGATGAACTTTACCTTGCAACTGATGAAGACCGTGAAGGTGAAGCTATTGCTTGGCATTTACTTCAAGTTTTAAAACCTGCAGTACCAGTAAAGAGAATGGTATTTAATGAAATCACTAAAAAGGCAATTAATGAAGCTTTAGAAAATACACGCGATTTGAATGATGATTTAGTAGAAGCACAAGAGACACGTAGATTTCTTGATCGAATTTACGGATTTGAAGTTTCAAACATTACTCGCAGAACAGTGGGTGGAGGCGCATCTGCAGGAAGGGTTCAGAGTCCTGCTACAAGACTCGTTGTTGAACGCGAACGTGAACGAATGCGCTATGTAACGGCTGGTTATTGGGGGCTAAAAGTAGACGCAGTAACAGATAGTGGCGAATCTTTTTCAGCTCGTTTATTAGAAATAAATGGACTTCGTTTAGCAACTGGAAAAGATTTTAACGAAAAAGGTAATTGTGACTCTGATTCATTAACAGTCCTTGATGAGAGCAGAGCGAATGATTTGGCTTCTTTTGTGGATAAAGAAGTGTTGAAAGTTGCCTCTGTTGATTCAAAGCCTTATCGAAGGCGTCCTGCGTCACCATTTACAACATCAACTTTTCAGCAGGAAGCTGGAAGAAAACTTCGATTTTCTGCGAGTCGCGCAATGGGTGTGGCCCAAAGCCTTTATCAAAATGGTCATATAACTTATATGAGAACTGACAGCACAACTCTTTCTGATACTGCAATTTCTGCAGCACGTGAGGCTATAGAGAGTTCTTTTGGCTCTGAATATTTACCAACGGAACCGCGTTTGTACCAAAATAAGACACGTAATGCTCAAGAAGCTCATGAAGCTATTCGACCCGCCGGCGAAATTTTTAGGTCACCTGATGAACTGTCAAAAGAGTTAAACAAAGATCAATATCTGATCTATGAATTAATTTGGCAGAGAACAATTGCATCACAGATGACTGATTCAACAGGTGAAACCGTAAGTGTGAAACTTGAAGGATCAGTTAACAATACGAAAACTGATGAGGAGATGTCTTTAGTCTTTTCATTGTCCGGCACCGTTATTAATCATCAGGGCTTTCGCAAGATCTACATAGAAGATGTAGATGAATCTGAGGAAGAGAATTCCTCAGAAGAAGAACAGGTTCTACCTGAAGTAAATGTAGGGCAATCAGTTCGTATAACGAATTCGACTCCTGACGGGCATGTTACAAAACCGCCAGCAAGATATACAGAGGCTTCACTAGTGAAAAGATTGGAGCAAGAAGGCATTGGTAGACCTAGTACTTATGCAACGATTCTCAAAACAATTAGTGATCGAGACTACGCCTGGAAGAAAGGTACAGCCTTACACGCCACTGTAAAAGGGTTTGCAGTAACACAATTACTGGAAGCACATTTCCCGAAATTGGTGGATTATAAATTTACGGCAGAAATGGAAATGACGCTTGATGATATTTCAAATGGAAAGATTCAAAAAAACGCATATTTACAAGCTTTCTACTGGGATGGAATAGATGGCGATATAGGACTACACACAAAAGTTGTTGAAAGAGAAGATGAAATTAATCCAAGAGAAGTCTGTGGAGTTCTTTTGGGTGAAATTCCAAGCGGCGAAGTCTTTGCACGGTATTCCCAGTCGCCATATGTGCAAGTAGGTGAAGACACCGCTGGGATTCCAGAAGATTTACCACTTGATCAATTAACTGTTGATAAAGCTCTTGAATACATCAATGCGCCACCTGATCGAGAATTGGGTATTGATTCAGAAACAGGATTACCAGTTATCGCTAGACAAGGAAGATTTGGACCCTATGTGTCACTAGGAAGGTTTCCTCAGTGGCCTAAAGCGTCTTCTCGGGAAGGAAGATTGGCTCAACTACCTAGTCACTTGAAAGTTATAAAGGTAGGAGTTGCATACTTAGAGTTATCTCAATCTTTAGAAAATGATGAAGCAGTTCTGAGGGTATTGAATTCTCCAAAGCGAGGGATAGGTCAAGCTTCTCTACAAAAAGTTAAAGATTTTGCAGTAGAAAATAGATTTACACTTTTTTCAGCGCTAGAACGAGCTGAAGAAATACCAATAAATGGTCGTGCATTAACCGGTATTAAAGAGTTCACTACTTTTTGTCAGTCTGTTCTAACTTTTGATGCTCCAACACCCGCAGATTTATTGAACCAAATTTTTGAAAGTTCTGGTTATAGAAAAGAGCTAGGTGACAGTCTTACTCCTACAACTGAGAAAGCTCTTGAAGAGTTATTTGAAACCTTGAAGGAATTTGAAACCACTGAACAAGTAGTTACAGAACTTCAACGATTTGAAGAGTTAAGACAACAGCCGAAACCTAAAACAGCTTCTCTGTTCGCCACAATGACTTTAGAGAGAGTCACTCTTGAAGATGCTCTTGAACTTCTTAGTCTCCCCCGAACAGTGGGGGAAGATCCGCAAGATGGCATAGTCATAAAAGCACACAACGGACCCTACGGGCCGTATTTGAAGAAAGATTCGGAGACCAGAAGTCTTGATAGCGAAGAACAGTTGTTAACAATTTCTTTAGAAGAGTGTTTGACTTTATTTGCACAACCAAGAAAGTTTGGGCGAAGAGCAGCAAGGCCTCCTCTAATGGAACTCGGGATAGATCCTGTATCAGAAAAACCAATTATTTTAAAAGATGGTCGATGGGGACCTTATGTAACTGATGGGGTAACGAACGCAAGTCTTCAGCTAGGAGATTCACCTGAGGAAATGACTGACGAAAGAGCGCAGGAATTATTAGCAGAACGCCGTTTAAATTCGTAAAGATTAAATAAGAAAAGCTCTAAATTTTGAGATTATGCCTACCTTAAGCACGACTGGTTTACAGTGGAAGAGATGTCAGAGCACCAAGATGAGAATCAACCGGAAGAATCAATTGATGATTCCGCGGTAGAAAACACTCAGGCTGGATTTCAAACACGCATATTTGGGACACCTGAATTCTTTCGACTCTGGCTTGCACAAGTAGTTTCAGCAACTGGCGATTGGCTCGGATTACTTGCAATCAGCATCCTTGCTATACGAGTCGGGTCAGGTTCAGAAGGAGCAGCATTAAGCCTCGTACTCGTAGCACGTATCGCACCGGGATTCTTTTTTGGGCCAATAGCTGGTGTGTTAGTTGATCGTTGGGATCGAAAAAAAGTAATGGTTCGTTGCGACTTAGGGCGAGCAGCCGTCATGATCGCTTTACCCTTTGTCGACACAATATTGGGCCTAGTTATCGCCTCACTAATTCTTGAAGCGTTAACCATGCTTTGGTCTCCAGCGAAGGAAGCTTCCGTACCGAATCTTGTACCCGAACGATACCTCACTACAGCTAACTCTCTTTCGATGATCGCCGCATACGGAACTTTCCCTATCGGAGCCGGGTTAATGGCACTGTTTGGAAGGCTATCTACTGCTCTTTTTAGCGCCGAATGGGCTGATGGATTCCGGCTTCATGAAGAAGGGTTAGCTTTTTATGCGAATGCACTTACCTTTCTTATTGCTGCAGGTCTCATTTTTTCTTTAGACCTCCCTCACCGGTTAAAACGTTCCAAAACAGAAAAAATTGCACTTAAAGAACGGCTTGCTGAACCAATCAATGATCTCCGCGAAGGGTGGAACTTTATTTTCGTTAACCCTGTTGCCCGAACAGTAAATATGGGTCTCGCTACCGCACTAATTGGAGGCGGCATGCTAGTCCCATTAGGAGCTATTTACGCCACAGAAGTACTTAATGCGGGTGATGGAGGATTCGGATTTTTAATTACCGCATTAGGCCTAGGCATGGCAGTTGGAGTCGGACTGATTTCATGGGTACAACGACATTTGTCAAAAACAAAAATCTTTACCTGGTCATTAGTTGCTGCCGGAACTTTCCTGATCATTTCTGCTTCAACAAGCCAAATCCATTTCTCGGGAACAATGACATTCTGCATAGGAATATGTGCTGGTTCGGTGTACGTACTCGGGTTCACTCTTTTGCACGAAAACGTGGCCGACGAACTCCGAGGCCGAATTTTCTCAACATTTTATTTACTTACCCGCATGTGCGTACTATTAGCCCTAGTAGTTGGACCACTATTAGAAGAAACATTTGACAGACTGTCAAAACGTTTTTGGGAAAGAGATATAAATATTTTCGGGTATGAATTATTTGTCCCCGGAGTAAGACTTACCTTATGGCTAGCTGCTCTCATAATGCTTACCGCAGGGTTAATCGCTATTATCTCTCTTCGGTCAGGCCAAAGAACTGAGGACTCATGACAGGTCGCTTTATAGCTTTTGAAGGTGGAGAAGGTTCAGGAAAAAGCACTCAAGCACGCCGCTTAGCAGACCATTTAGGAGCTCTTTTAACTCGTGAACCAGGAGGAACACCACTAGGTGAACGACTTAGACAACTCGTACTTGACCCACCCCAGTCAGAAGCACCTTCAGATAGAGCTGAAGCGCTCATGATTGCAGCAGCTCGAGCACAACATGTAGCCGAAGTTGTCAAACCAGCTCTCGAAAAAGGTCAAGATGTTGTTAGCGATAGATTTATCGGTTCTTCTCTGGCTTATCAAGGCGCTGGTCGATTGCTAGGCGTATCTGAAGTAGAAGCAGTATCTCTTTTCGCGACAGATGGGCTACAAGCAGATCTAAATATCTTCATTGATGTAGACGAAGCAACGGCACAGGAAAGATTAAACCGCTCATTAGACCGAATTGAACTTGCCGGCAAAGACTTTCACAGCCAAGTAGCGGAAGCCTACCGAAAGATCGCAACAAATGACCCAGAACACTGGGTGGTAATAAATGGGAACGCCACAGTTGATGAAGTAACCGAAGAAATAATGATTGCGATCAATCAAAGACTCTGATGGAACACGAAGAACTCTGGTCAACAGTCATTGGACAACCAGAAGCGGTATCTTTTCTAAAAACTGCTTCTAAATCACCAGTTCATGCCTACTTGTTTATAGGACCAGAAGGAGCCGGTCGGCGACAAGCCGCTTATGCGTTTGCCGGATCATTACTTGTCACAAACTCACAAGAAGACGAACGCCATCTTCAACTTGCTATTAACGGACAACACCCCGATATTGCTGAAATAATCCCACACGGACCAGCACTTTTAGTTGAAGACGCTGAAAGAATCACACGTGAAGCCTCTCGCTCACCTGTTGAATCTGCTCGCAAGGTAATAATTGTTGACCGATTCCAAACAGCAGAACCAGAAGTATCATCGGCTCTTCTTAAAACTGTTGAAGAACCTCCAGAAAGCTCAGTATTTATCCTCCTTGCTGATGATGTTCGTGAACACCAAATAACTATTGCTTCTCGATGCATCCGAGTTGATCTTCCCGCTCTTTCAAATGAAGTTATAACAGAAACATTGATTCAAGAAGGCGAAAAAGAAGATCACGCTCATTTGCTCGCATTGGCCTCTTTCGGAAGCATCGAACGCGCTCGGTTACTGTCCTCAGACCCATCGGTTATCAATCGTTATGAACTCTGGAAATCCATACCGCGCAGACTAGATAACACTGGTGCAACGATCTCATCAATTGTTGAAGAAATAGAAGAACAGATCAGTGGCGCAGAACAACCACTTATTTCAAAACACCAACTTGAACTAGAAGAACTTCAAGAAAGAGAAGAAGCATTCGGTACACGCGGTTCAGGTCGAAAAGATTTGGTGACAAAACAAAAACGAGAACTTCGCCGTCTCAGAGAGGAAGAAATCAAATTTGGGTTCGGAGTCCTCTCCCGTGAATATTTAAATTGTTCAGAAGAAAATACAGAAACCGTATTTAAAGCGACAAAGCGAGTCACTGAAGCTTCGTCAGAGCTCATTCGGAATCCAAATGAAACTCTTATGCTCCAAGCCCTCTTACTAGATTTACCTGCATTAGGGTAAAGAACATGCAAAACAATGTGCAGAGCCCTGGGCGCTACCGTGATCGTACTGTTGAATATGCAGGAGTTGTTGGTGAAAATCTTGAGATACCGTCTGCAAATCCAATCAACTACTACGAAGCAATTAACGCGTCAGATGAAATAGAGAAAGTAATTATTGATGGGAAACTCTTTGTTCCTAGCGAAAAAGAACTAAATCCACTTGTCATAATTGTTCCTGGAAGCCTAGGAGTAGGTCCAAATCATGAAGCACACGCGGAGACTCTGGTATCTGAAGGCTATGCCGTATTTGTCTTAGACCCTTTTGGGGCACGTTCAGTAGAGTCAACAGTGGAGAACCAAACTCAGTATTCCTTCGCTGCAAGCGCCTTCGATGTTTTGGCAACCTATAAGAAACTGAGTGAGCGAGAAGAAATTGATTCTGATCGTATCGGCGCTCAAGGACATAGTCGGGGTGGATCAGCGATATTGACTGCGGTCACAAGAAAATTTGCTGATCCGATCATTGGGAAACAAAACAGTCTTAAAGCTGCCTATGCGGTCTACCCGTGGTCTGGGCATCAATTCCTATCACCTGAAATAGGCGAAACTAATCTTCATTCAATTATTGGAGAACTTGATGACTGGCTTTCCGTTCAACAAGTTGAAGAACATATCGCAGCAATTACTGCTACAGGAGCGAACGCCACGATACGAATAGTTCCCGAAGCGCATCATAGCTTTGACCGCCAAGGTGAAGTTTATGAAGTACCTGAAGCAAAAGTAGCGCCCGAAGCTCCGACAATTATGATCACAGACGACGGCTCAATGATTGATCCTCAAACCGGAGAACCTTCAACAGGCATGACAGACTTTGACGCATTTGTATCTGCGTTAAAAAATGGTTTCGGTAAAACAGGGGCACACATGGGTGGCATCAAGGACCAACCAGAAATATTCTCAACTGACATGATTAATTTCTTTGGAAAAAACTTATAAATATAAATCAATCATCATGTAAGACAAATCGGATTCTTTTAAATCCTTTACCTTTTGACTCAGTCTTTGTGATTTCAATTCTTCCGACTTGATTTGTAGAAGAGACATGAGTTCCGCCGTCAGCCTGTCTATCAAGACCAACGATGTCAACGACACGTATCTCTTCCACAGATTCTGGTACAAGGTTATTTTTAGTCCGGATTAGATCTCTGTCAAGAACAGCGTTATCTCGAGATAAAAAAGAAACTTCAACTGGACGATCTTTCTTTATCTCTACGTTGCAGAGGTCTTCAACTTCGTTAGCAAAACCTTCTGGGATTTGTTCAATCTCAAAATCCATGCGACCAGATAAAGCATCCATGCTTCCTCCCGTAACCACTCTCTTCCAATCTCTCCAAATCACACCACAAAGAATGTGCATAGCGGTATGAGTGCGCATCATCGTCATCCTTCGATCAGCATCAACGACTCCGTGGATTTCAGTCCCAACTTCTGGCATCACTCCCGCCAAAGTATGGAGCACTTTCCCATCAATTGTCCTCACATCAATAACTGCCGCGGCACCACTATCCCAAGTTATATGTCCCGTGTCATGAGGCTGCCCTCCACTAGTCGCATAGAAAGCTGTTTGATCTAACTCAATACGAGTGTCATCAATACTGATTACGGTTGCCGTAAAGGCAAGTAAATCCGCATCGTATAAGTACAAACGCTTAGTCATTTGAACTAATCCCGCTCAAGTCATTAATTTCAATACGGAGTTCATTATCTGTAACTTCCCAAGCCAAACTTTCTAAACCATCACCATTTGGGGGGAATCGGTTGTTTGAATCACAGAAATCAATAAACATTGATTCTTGTTCTACCCATTGGACAAAACAACCAGCTTCTCCATTGGGAACCTTTGCTAAAAAAACAAACCATCCAGTAGCAGAGTCGTCACCGAAGTGATTTACCCAAATTGGGCGATCTCCTCCCACGAGATCAGGGAAAGGAACCGGTCCATTTTTGGAAATCTCATCGGCTAAATTGTCAGCTTCAATTCCGCGAAAATCTACATCTCCAAGCCGAACATCAATTTCTGTGGACGTGCCAGCTGCCCGTAACATAAGCACCATTAATCCAATTGTCAGCCCCAAACCGACAATCCCAATGATTCCTGCTCGGAGAGCAGATCGATTAACACCTTTTTGACTGGGCACAAATTACTCCTAATTAATAGATTTTTCCGCCCAAGGAGGAAACAGCATCAGTTTATGCCTAATATCGCTGAGACTTCATTTTGAATCTACTTATTACATCTAGGAGACGTTCAGTGGACCTTTTTGAATATCAAGGAAAACAATTCTTTTCTAAATATGGACTCCCAGTTTCTTCTGGAGAAATAACTTTCACCGTTGAAGAAGCTGTTGAAGCAGCGGAACGCTTAGGTCTACCAGTCATGGTGAAAGCTCAAGTTCATACTGGAGGACGCGGTAAAGCCGGCGGTGTGAAATTTGCGGCAACAATTGATGATGTCCGGGAACATGCAAGCAATATTTTTGGTTTAAATATCAAAGACCACGTCGTAAAAAGGATTTGGATTGAAAAAGCATCTGATATTGCAGAAGAATATTATGCAAGTTTCACTCTGGATCGTTCAGCAAAAAAACATCTTGGGATGCTTTCCGCAGAAGGCGGAGTTGAAATTGAAACAGTTGCTGAAGAGAACCCAGATGCGATCGCAAAAATTTGGATTGACCCAACAAAAGGACTGGATTTAGAAACCGCCACACAGTGGGTAAGTTCAGCAAATCTCCCAGAGAAAGCAGTTGAAGGAGCAACCGAGATTCTCCTTGATCTCTACAAATCATATGTAGAAGGCGACGCAGACCTTGTTGAAATAAATCCACTAATTCTCACATCAGAGGGGAAAGTTCATGTTCTTGATGCAAAAGTCACCCTTGATGGGAACTCAACCTTTCGGCACCCCGAATACGTTGAATTTGATCAAACCCAAACTCGAGATGAACGAGAAACCGCCGCTCATGACCGGGGACTCCAATATGTTGGGCTTGACGGCACTGTAGGAGTAATCGCTAATGGTGCAGGACTTGCTATGGCAACAGTTGATGTAGTCAACCAAGTAGGTGGATCAGCAGCCAACTTCCTTGATATCGGGGGTGGCGCAAATGCTGAAGTAATGGCAGGGGCTCTAGAAGTTATAAACAACGACCCTGAAGTGAAATCAATCTTTATAAATATTTTCGGTGGGATCACTCGAGGTGAAGAAGTAGCAAACGGGATCATCGAGGCTTTACAAAATGTTGAAATAGAAGCACCAATTGTGATTCGACTAGATGGCACTAATGCTGATGAAGGAAGAACGATTCTTGAACCACACTTATCTGAAGCGCTACAAATGGCCCCAACCATGTTAGATGCAGCGGAACAAGCTGTTGACTTGGCGAGAAAGGAAAGTAACTAATGAGTATCTTTGTAGACGAAAATACCAAAGTTATTTACCAAGGTTTGACGGGAAGTCAAGGCCGATACTACGGCCTCCTAAACCGAGACTATGGAACAAAAGTTGTAGCCGGTACCAATCCCCGTAAAGCAGGCGAGGATGTAGACGGCATTCCCATCTACGCCAACATTCAAGAAGCAGTTGACGCAACTGGTGCAACAGCATCCTGCATTTTCATACCAGCGGCCGGAGTCCAATCCGCAGTACTTGAAGCTGCTGAAGGTGGAATTGAGTTCATCGTTGCCATAACCGAAGGCGTTCCCGCTCACGACGAAGCATATTTTTACAACTACCTTCAAAATGAATTTCCAAACGTTCAACTTCTCGGACCTAATTGCCCAGGAATTATTTCACCAGGCAAGTGCAACATTGGAATTACTGCCGGGCACATTGCGAAACCAGGAGGACCCGTTGGGATCGTTAGCCGCTCAGGGACACTCACCTACCAGGCTCTCTATGAGTTAAAAGAAAAAGGGATCGGCTGTACAACATGTGTAGGTATAGGAGGAGATCCTGTACCAGGGACCTCCTTTATTGATTGTTTAAAAGCTTTTGAAGAAGATCCTGAAACAAAAGCTGTCATGATGATCGGAGAAATCGGAGGAGCAGCAGAAGAGGAAGCCGCCGAGTTCATCGCAAATAATATGACCAAACCAGTTTCGGCTTATGTAGCTGGGGTAACAGCACCTCCTGGGAAAAAAATGGGTCATGCTGGAGCGATTGTTTCAGGCGGAAAAGGAACGGCACAAGCAAAGATGGATGCTTTAAGAGATGCAAATGTGCGTGTAGGCCTTAATCCCACAGAAGCAGGTGAACACATGGTTGACATAATTGCTGAATTGGGACTTAACTGAGGTTTCAAAAAATAGTAAACAAAAATGAATCAAGTTAATCCTCCACGAGCGCTTCTGTCCGTATATGACAAAACAGGGATTGTTGCATTCGCTGACGCGCTAGTCACTTTAGGATGGGAAATTATTTCTAGCGGAGGAACAGCGCAAGAACTAATAAACGCCAACATCTCAGTAACAGAAGTATCTGAAATTACTCAATCACCAGAAATGCTTGAAGGAAGAGTTAAAACTCTCCATCCGCTTATTCACGGCGGGATTCTTGCTGATAGGTCCAACCCAAACCACTTAGCTGACTTAAAAAAATATGGTATTACTCCCATTGACTTAGTGGTTTCAAACCTTTACCCATTTAATTCGGATCCAGGGATAGAAATGATAGATATTGGTGGTTCCACCATGGTTCGCGCTGCAGCCAAAAACCATGCTTACGTCGGAGTCATTGTTGAACCAACTGATTACGACTTAGTGGTTGAAGAAATAAAGACGCAGGGAACCCTGACTACAGAAACACGTTCTTACCTAGCTCATAAAGCATTCATGCATACGGCTTCTTATGATCATCAAATTAGTGGTTGGCTAAACAGAGACAGTCAAGAACTTCCTGACTCATTACATATTGAACTCACAGAGGCAGAAACGCTCCGTTATGGAGAGAACCCCCATCAAAAAGGATCAAGATACCGCACAGCAAAATCTAGTTGGTGGGATTCAGCGGTAATGCATGGAGGGAAAGAAATGTCTTACCTCAATGTTTTCGACACAGACGCAGCTTGGAGACTTGTTCATGACTTAAGCGAAGAACCTTGTGCAGCAATTATTAAGCATGCAAATCCATGTGGAGTGGCTATTGGAACAGACATATCGTCTGCTTATCAACGAGCCCATGAATGCGACCCCATATCTGCTTTTGGAGGAATCGTCGCGG
>QCKS01000017.1 GCA_003215175.1 Acidimicrobiales bacterium AG-410-I20 | reverse complement strand
ATAGTAGCGATTGCCAGTGCCACCGAAGCGCTTATGGTCGCTAGTCAGGAATTCGGTCAACGCTTGTATGAAGCAGCCGCTGCAGAACAAAACGCATCAGGAAATCCTTCTGATGACGTAGACGATGATGTAGTAGATGCAGAAATTGTTGATGAACAGTGAGCCCTGATTCATCAAAAGAAGAGCTACAGGCTGAAGCTGACGAAACTGAAGTTGTCTCTTCCGAGACAGAGACCCCTGCAGATTCTCCTATAGAGGACGAAAAGGATGAACTCTCACAGTTAATTTCAGAACGAGATAGCTACCTTGACGACCTACAAAGAGTGACTGCAGAATTTTCTAATTTTAGAAAACAATCAGCGAAACGTAGCGCTGAGGTTGGGGCTCGATCTCAAGCTGAATTGATTGAAAAACTTTTACCTGTACTTGACGCCTGTGACTTGGCTATCGAACATGGTGCCAATGATGTGGCACCTATTCGTGAAGCTCTTATCACGGCTTTTGAACCTTCTGGCTTACAAGTCCTTGACCCTTTAGATTCAGTTTTTGATCCAACTTGCCATGAAGCAGTACTCCACGAAGCATCAGAAGAGAATCAAGGTTCCAACGAACAAATAGTCATCGAAGTTCTAAGACGTGGATACATCTGGAGTGATCACGTACTTCGCCCCGCCATGGTCAAGGTTCGCGGTTAATAAGGAGTCGTCATGACCGCTCAACGTGAATGGTTTGAAAAAGACTATTACAAGGTTCTCGGTGTTGATGAAAATATCTCAGAAAAAGAGCTAACTAAGGCTTACCGTAAACTTGCCCGACAACTCCATCCAGATGCAAACCCTGGCGATTCAACTGCTGAAGAACGCTTCAAAGAAGTTTCCGCTGCTTATGACGTCCTTGGAGACTCAAAAAAACGGGCAGAATACGATGAGGCTCGACGCCTCGGACCGATGGGTGGAGGATTTCCTGGAGGCTTCTCTGGAGACTTTTCCGGTGGAATGGGCATCAATATGGAAGACCTCTTTGGCGGATTATTCGGTCAAGGTGGGCCCAATAGGGGACGGCGAGGAAGTGACTTAGAAACCACTTTGACTCTTCCGTTTTTAGAGTCGATTAATGGAATCACAACAACGGTAAATATCACGAGCGATGCTGCTTGTTCAACATGTGGTGGTAATGGAGCTAAACCTGGCACTACACCAAAGATTTGTTCCTCCTGTTCAGGAAGAGGCGTACAAGCTGAAAACCAAGGGCCGTTCTCATTTAGTCGCCCCTGTGGAACTTGCGGAGGCCGAGGTCACCAGATAGATGATCCCTGTCAAACATGTCGAAGTACCGGGATAGAACGTCGCCCACGTGCAGTAAAAGTACGAATACCTTCCGGTGTGGAATCAGGCCAAAGAATTAGGTTAAAAGGCAAAGGTGGACCAGGAAGCAACGGCCCAAACGGTGACTTATTTATAAGGATAAACGTTGAACCTCATGCGGTGTTTGGCCGACAAGGACGCCACTTAACCATCACCGTCAGAATTACTTGGCCTGAGGCAGTTCTCGGATCTGACGTGATCGTCCCAACACTAGATGGAGGGAATGTTACTTTGAAAATTCCCGCAGGAACCCCAAGCGGTCAGACTTTCAGAATAAAAGGTAAGGGAGTCACAACTAGTCGCCAAACTGGTGATTTACTTGCAAAAATTGAAGTCGATGTTCCTACAAAACTAAACAAGAAACAACGTGCCGCTGTTGAAGAAGTTTCAAAAATACTTAATCAAAGTTCAACTTCACAAGACTCCTCAGACATGACAGGATAAGAATTATGTCGTTTTCTCGCCCGAATCCCGATCAAGCAATTTACGTTATTTCTGTTGCTGCCGAACTCGCAGATATGCATCCACAAACGCTCCGTATTTATGAAAGAAAAGGCTTGCTTGACCCAGCACGAACCAATGGAGGAAACCGACGCTACAGCGACACTGATATCGCCATGCTAAAAAGAATTGCGGAATTAACTTCTGCTGGCTTAAACCTTGCTGGGGTAAAAAAAGTTATTGAACTTGAGCATCGACTACACCAATTAGAAACCGAGCTTGCTCAAATTCGTGCCGAAGGTTCTGCAGCAGTTGAAGAAGTTCACCGAAGTTACCGAAGAGACCTCGTTCCAATGGATCAAAGCGTAGTGATTTACCGGAGAGAGAAACGCTAAAAATCTAAATATTTCCCCCAAATTTCAAGGAAATTTTGTGTTACAGACATGTTGCAATCCCCAATAGTACCCCACTGTATAAAGGGAAAATAGGGGTTTTCCACAGGGGATGTGGAAAAGCAAAATGTTGAGTCTAAGACAGTCAAGATTTAAAAAAATCGGAAATTTTCCAGCCGTAAATAGATTAGATCGCTATTAATTTTAAGTACAATAAGTATGTAAGGGACCCTAGTCGGATAGGAGTGGTGCCGTGTCTGCGACCGTAGTTGTCGGTACGCAGTGGGGCGATGAGGGAAAAGGTAAGTTTACTGACCTCATTGCCGCCGAAATGTCGATGGTTGTTCGCTACCAAGGCGGACATAATGCCGGCCATACCCTAGTAGTTGATGGTGAAACCTTCGCACTGCAATTAATACCAAGCGGCATCCTCAACCCCCACGTTCTACCTTTGATCGCTAACGGCGTAGTTGTTGACCCAAAGGTACTTATTAGCGAAATGGACATGCTTGAAGAACGTGGAGTATCAACCGAAAAGCTTAAAATTAGTGGCAACGCTCATCTGATTCTCCCGTACCACCAAGAACTTGATGCTCTTCACGAGGAATTTTTAGGAGAGAATAAAATCGGCACAACAAAACGCGGAATCGGGCCAGCTTATGCTGATCGTTCAATGCGGATGGGACTCCGGGTACAGGATCTTCTAGACGAAGAAGGGTTTAAAGAAAAACTTGGTTCAACCTTGGAGTACCACAACAAGGTTCTTACTCGAGTTTTTGACCAACCCCCACTTGATGCTGATGTGATCGCAGAAGAGTACTTAAGCATTTATCGGCCTCGCTTAATTCCCCATATTGCTGACAGCGTAAGCCTTATACATGAAGAACTGGAAAAAGGAAATAGGGTTCTTTTAGAAGGAGCACAGGCAACTTTTCTTGATCTAGATCATGGAACTTACCCTTTTGTTACTTCATCAAACCCTGTGTCCGGTGGGGCATGTGTAGGTGCAGGTATTGGACCTAAAAACATTGACCGAATTATCGGCGTAGCTAAGGCTTATTTAACTCGAGTAGGAGCAGGACCGTTCCCAACTGAATTATTTGACTCAATAGGAGACCACCTCGTTGATGTTGGCCATGAATATGGAACTAATACGGGAAGGCGTAGAAGACCCGGATGGGTTGATGCAGTGATGTTACGTTATGCATCCAGAGTGAACTCATTAACTGAACTTGCCATAACCAAACTTGATGTACTGGATGATTTAAATGAGATAAAGATCTGTGTCGCTTATGACATTGATGGCGAAAGGCATGAGCAACTCCCTTACAATCAAAATCTCCTCTATAAAGCAACCCCCATTTATGAAACTTTTCCAGGATGGAAATGCAACATTTCTGAAATAACTTCTCGAGTTGATCTTCCAGCAGAAGCAGAAAACTATCTTTCATTTATAGAAGAACAGGTTGGTGTCCCCATTGGAATGGTTGGAGTCGGGCCTGGACGGAAACAAGTTTTAAATTTTGAAGAGCGAGATACAGAGAAATGATTCCGAAAGGCGCTCAATCATGAGCATAGAAAACGTTCTTGCAGGTCGATATGCGAGTTCAGCCATGACGGAGCTGTTCTCAAGCGAATCAAAAATTGTTTTTGAACGTCAACTCTGGGTAGCAATCCTCATAGCGCAAAAACAATTAGGGATTGAAATAAGCGATAAAACTATCGAAGACTACGAAGCAGTAATTCACGAAGTTAATCTGCCTTCAATTAACGAACGAGAAAAAGTAACCCGCCATGATGTAAAAGCGCGAATAGAAGAATTTTGTTCTCTTGCCGGACATGAACAAATACATCAAGGGATGACTTCTCGTGATCTCACCGAAAACATTGAGCAACTACAAATTCGGAAAGGGCTAGAAATTATTATTGATCGAGTTGTAGCTGCCTTAGCCCGACTAAGTGCTCTAGCAATAGAACACGAACATTTAGCAATTGTTGGACGTACCCATAATGTTCCTGCACAAATTACGACTCTTGGGAAAAGATTTGCTTCAACTGCAGAAGAACTATTGATTTCTTATCATCGACTCAACGACTTTCTAAATGCATATCCACTTAGAGGAATTAAAGGACCTGTCGGGACTCAGCAAGATCAAGTGGATCTGTTTGACGGTGACAGCTCAAAAGTATTTGAACTAGAACAAATAGTTGCTAAACATCTTGGTTTCGAAAAAGTTTTTGACTCAGTTGGACAGGTTTATCCAAGATCATTGGATTTTGAAGTTGTTTCGTCTTTATTCCAAACAGCAAGTGGGCCATCAAATCTTGCACACACAATTCGTCTTATGGCTGGCCATGAGTTAGTCACTGAAGGTTTTCAGGATGGCCAAGTTGGTTCTTCAGCGATGCCGCACAAAATGAATGCCCGGTCGTGCGAACGAATTAATGGTTTAACTAACGTCCTTCGCGGTCACTTGTCTATGACTAGTGGATTAGTAGGAGAGCAATGGAATGAAGGAGATATAAGTTGCTCTGTTGTAAGAAGGGTCGCTATACCTGATGCATTTTTCGCTATAGATGGGTTATTTGAAACCTTTTTAACTGTTCTTGATGATTTTGGAGTGTTTCCAAAAATGATTGAACACGAACTTCAACAAAACTTGCCTTTCCTAGCGACCACTCGAATACTTGTTGCAGCGGTGCAAGCGGGGATAGGGAGAGAGGAAGCGCACGAAATAATTAAAGAGCATGCAATATCATCTGCAATTGAACGGCGAGAAAATCCAAGCTCTGTAAATGACTTTATTGATCGTTTGGCAAACGATGAACGCTTACCTCTTGAACGTGACGATCTTGATTCCCTATTTAATGACCCAATGAATTTCGCGGGAAATGCAAATGATCAAGTAAAGCAAGTAGTTGAAAAGGTTTCAAAAATTATCAGCACACATCCCAGTGCAGTTGCCTACACTCCAGAATCAATTTTGTAAATATAAATCTGTAGTCTGAAATTGATGAATAACACTTTTGAACAACTAGTTGAGCATCTACTCGAACATTCAATTCGAACTGGTGACTTTACTCTTAAAAGTGGACGTAAGAGCACCTGGTTCTGCGATGCAAAACAGACTGCATGCAGACCAGAAGGAATATTACTGATTGCTAATGCAGCGTTAGAAATTATCCCCGATGATGTTACCGCTATCGGAGGATTAACCGCTGGCGCTGATCCAGTAGCGTTTGGTATTGCTGCTGTCGCAGCAGCTAAAGGAAGAGAGTTGCGTTCTTTTAGTATCCGAAAAGAATCTAAAGATCATGGAGTAGAAGGTCGTCTAGCGGGTGCGCTATATCCCGGAGACAAAGTTGTTATCTGCGAAGACACCGTTACCAGAGGAACCTCTCCTTTGGAGGCGGCACAGGTTGTTCGTGATTTAGGCGCTGATCCAGTAATGATTTTGCCTGTGGTGGACCGAGGAGGGACATGTGGCGCATTAGCATCAGAAGCAAATATTGAGTTCCGGCCTCTCGTTACTGCTGTTGATCTTGGATTCCCCTACGAGGGTCCTTAGTAAATTTATTTTCACTACTCAACTATTTGTACCTTCATTCCTAAGGTGACATGCTCAAGAAAAATTTCAATATCTTCTGGTTTCATACGAATACAACCATTTGAAACTTTCCCTCCTATTAATTCGGGAGACGAAGTGCTATGTATAGCAATTGCTGGTCGTTTACCGTTGAAGTCCTCTAAGACTTCTGAATGTTGATTTAACCCAAAGATACGATCACCATAGACTTGGCTGAAATAAACGGAAGAAGTTGATCTTTCCCAGAGGTAGTCAATAACCGCATCAAGTAGAGGGGTCGGAGTAGAGTCTGTCCCAATCGCAACCGGGGCTTCAGCTAGAACCTTATTGTTTGAATTTTTACATTCAGTTAAAGACAGTTCAGATAAGCCAAATACAGAACATTCTTTTGCTGTAATTACTCTTGCTGTTCTGTCAGATAAATCAACAACTATTTTTTTGTCGCTATAAAAAGTTTCTACGTCTTTAGATAGAACCCAGGCTTTTGATCCATTTGGTAAACGAGGAAGAATCACTTCTAAAAATTTGCCTTCAACTTCACCAGTCGTTTGCAACGTGCGAGACCCTTCAAACGGTCCAGGGTTAGTTAATCCTTCTGAATATATGGAGTCAGAATCAGGTGAAGCGTAAATATCTAGAACTGGAATTTTTTCTTTGACTATTGCATATCCAGAGACCACTGGAATGGTTAACGGAATTCGAGTATGTACTTCAATCTCTTCAACTGGTGGTTCAGTTTGTTGCTGAATTTCGGAAGTGGTAGTTGCTAAAGCTAAAGAACTAGTAGTAGCTATTTCATTAATTGGATTCTCACTAATAACTAGTCTTGGTCTTTCAGGTTTAGCGCAAGAAGAAAGCCCAAAAATTAATAGGAAAAGAAAAAGAGGTAAAAGAAATCTATAGTGTTTGGTCTTCATAGTAATTAACAATTATCCCTAATTTTATGCGGGTGTAGTTCAATGGTAGAACCTCAGCTTCCCAAGCTGATGACGGGAGTTCGATTCTCCTCACCCGCTCAATATCACATGTGAACATCGTCGTTAGAATGAGTTAATGGTACTTAAATCAAATGAGACGATCACCAGTGTTGACTACCACACGGCTGGCGAGCCTTTTCGTATCGTTGATATCGGTCCAATGGAAGGGACCACTGTTTTAGATAAACGGTCATGGGCAGAGAAAAATCTTGATGACTTTCGCCAGTTTCTTACAAATGAGCCTCGTGGCCATGCGGATATGTATGGAGGATTTGTTGTACCAGCCGATGATGAGTCTGGCGATTTAGGTGTCGTATTTTTTCATAAAGATGGATTTTCGACTGCTTGTGGCCATGGAACAATCGCTCTTGCTACTTGGGCAATTGATACCGGATTAATTGAGATAGAAAGCAATGAAGTCGATGTCATAATTGATGTTCCTTCTGGCCGGCTTAAAACAACAGCAAAAATTGTAGATGCAAAAGTTGAATCTATTTGTTTTCAAAATGTACCTAGTTTTGTTTCTGCTACAAATATTTCTTTACAAACTTCACAGGGGATCGTTAGTGCTGATATTTCATTTGGTGGCGCATTTTACGCTTCAGTTAACACAGCGAGCCTTGAACTCTCGCCCGTTGCTAAAAATATTGATGCTTTAGTTTCTCTTGGTAGAGAGATAAAAGATCTTTTGAAAAATGACTCCCGGGCAGAACATCCAACTGAGAGTCGTTTGTCGGGAGTGTATGGAACGATCTTTTATGAGGATGTTGGGGTTGATCCCTTACATCAGAGGAATATGACAGTGTTTGCCGACGGGCAAGTTGACCGATCGCCCTGCGGGTCAGGGACGTCTGCGCGGTTGGCTCTTCTCTATGAGTCAGAACAGATTACAATGGGCGAACCCTTCCGCAACGAAGGAGTTGCGGGGGAGCAATTTATTGGGAAAGTTGTTTCTGCTGATGAAAATACAGTCACTACTACAATTCAAGGATCGGCTTACCACTATGCAACAAGCACGTTTGTTCTTGACTCGCGTGATTCTCTTGGGAAAGGGTTTCAACTGAGATGACTGCTTTACCACACTTTGACGCCGCGGCAATTAGTGCTGTGGTTGATATGGATTCTGCAATTAAAGCTTTAAAGGAAGCGTTTAAAGACTTAGGAAAGTTGCATCCGAGAACCCAAGTTTCGCTTGGAACAACAGATGATCTTTTATTAATGCCAGCTGTTACCTCTATGGGAATAGGAATAAAAACTGTGACGGTGATAAGCGATAACCCTGGAAAAGGTTTACCCCTTATCCATGCGCATTATCTGTTATGTGATAGAGATACAGGACGTCCACAAGCAACTTTTGATGGATCAGCTTTAACTGCTTTACGAACTCCCGCAGCATCAGGGGTTGCTACCGAGATGTTGGCTCCGCCAGAAGTTGCTTCGCTTGGAATTTTTGGAACTGGGGTACAAGCTCAAGGGCATATTGATGCAATGTTGAGTGCCCGATCAAGCATTGAAACAATTTTTGTTTCAGGTCGAACTTTAGAATCAACTACAAACTTTGTTGAAACAGCGAATAGTCAGGGAAGAAAGATTCTTGCTGCTACCCCAGAACAAGCCGCAGAATGCGATGTTATATGTGGGTGCACTTCTGCAACTACTCCGGTAATTCCAACGGAAAGTGTACGAAATGGCGCTCATATCAATCTTGTCGGCTCATATTCAGCGGCAAGAAGAGAAGTTGATACTGATTTAATTACCAAATCATCAGTTTTTGTAGATGAAAGAGAGGCTGCTGAAAATGAAGCCGGAGAGCTTATTTATGCCGACGCTTCAGATCATTGGGACTTTGATTTAATTGTGGGCGACCTTAGTGACCTCTGTTTAGAAAAAGTTGGCCGCGCAGACAATGATGAGATAACCCTTTTTAAGTCTGTAGGTTTAGCAGTTGAAGATGTGGTAGTTGCAGCAGCGGTATGGGCTGCTCAATCTAATTAAATAGCCGCAGCACGTTTTTGGGCTCTTTGTCGTATAAAGTCACCCACATTATTCAATGAGAATACGGTAAACACGAGAGCTAGAGACGGCCATACAGCTGGCCAAATAGTTACACGCAAATCTGCTCGTGCCAGATTAATCATGTTGCCCCACGACGGAGCAGGAGATTCAACACTAAGTCCTAAGAATGCGAGAGCGCCTTCAAGTGCAACAAGTACTGCAGCAGCGACTAATGCATAAGCTAAGACAGTAGGTAAGACGTTTGGAACAATTTCTTTTACAAGAATTGTTCTTTGTCTTGTTCCTAAGGCCTCTGCTGCGGCGACAAATTCTCTTCTACTTATTGTTAAAGCATTTGCTCTTGCCACTCTTGTATAAACCGGAATTGAAAGAACCCCGATGATGATACATAGTACTTTCAAGTCTCGTGATCCAACAAAGGTAATTATGGTGAGTAAGAGAACTAGTCCGGGGAAAGCTAAAACAACATCGATTGCTGCCATAACTGCTGCTTCTCTTTTACCGCGGACATAACCTACAAAAGATCCGAAGAGGCCACCGAAAATGACCCCACAACTCACCCCAGAGGCAACAACCGCCAGCGAAACTCGTGCTCCATAGATAAGTCGCGCCAAAATATCTCGTCCATTAACATCCGTTCCTAGTAAATGATTCCAAGATGGGGTGTCGTTACGAAGTTCTTTTCCTGTTGTATCAAATAGCCAAGCTTGGTAGTTCGGATCATCTAAACCAGGAATTAAATCAGCAAATATTGCTGCGAGCGCAAGTACAAATAACCATGAGAAGCACATCTTTGTTACAAGGCTCATTGATTTGAACACTGCCCAGAAAGAAAATCGGCGTCGGAAAAGTTTCATTAGGATTTTCTCCTAATTCTTGGATCAATAATCATGTAGAAAATATCAACAAGGGTATTAATTACTACATATACACAGGCCATGAAGACGGTAACTCCTTGAACCATGATGAAATCTCTTTGGAAAATTGCGTCGAGTAAACGTTTCCCTAATCCTGGAAGTGCAAAAAGTTGCTCGATTACAACAGTGCCGCCAATCAATCCGGCGATATTGAGCCCAACGATTGTCGTTAGCGTTAAAGAGCTTGGACGTAATGCGTGTCTGAAAAGAATAAACCTATCTTTAAGTCCTTTTGATTTAGCGGACAAGACATAGGTCTCTTTAAGGGTATTTATCATGTCAGAACGAACAATGCGGGTGTACACCGCGATTTCTGTAAGAGCGAGTGATATCGCTGGCATAATTACAGACTTTATGTTCCCAGTAACGCTTTCAGTGAGGCGTGTCCACCCGGTTGCTGGGAGCCAACGTAATCGAATGGAAAGAAAATAGATCAGGATTAAACCAACAATAAAGCTTGGGATGCTAAGAAGGAATTGCGCCATGGCAGAAATAGATTGATCCACCCGACTGCCTTGTCTATATCCTGCAGTTACCCCAAGGGGTATAGCTAACAATAGTGCAATACCAATGGAAACTACTGCTAGTTCAGCGGTAACCGGAATGCGGTGCTTTATTTCATCAGTAACGAGTTGATCAGTGATGACTGACCTACCTAAATCACCGTTTATTGCATCCCCAAGCCAACTTCCGTAGCGGACAATAAATGGATCATTGAGACCGTATTCTTCACGTAACTGTTCAACAAACTCTCTGTCTTGTTGAGCATCTGGAGGAATAAGCGCATTTATCGGATCGCCTGGAAGTGTGTTTACAAGAAAAAAGGTCAAAAACGATACCGCGAGCAAGGTTGCTATAAGCCGAACAAATCGAGCAGCAAGCATTTTTAACACGTCTAATTATTCCTTCAACACTAATTACGCACAAAGGGCGGGGTGAGAGGTTTATCTCACCCCGCCCTTTTGCGTTATTAACTATCTACTAGTCCATTGACCAGTAGGCCTGTCCCCACCGGCCCTCAGCAGATGGGTGGCCAATGCCTATTTCACCATCTGGCAAGATCCATGAGTCAAGCCCACCGAGTCCTGCTTCTGTGGCAATAGCTGTTGCTGTACCACCAGAGAAGTAGATCGGAACTTGCTCATTAACCATGATGCTGGCTTGTTCATAGAGTGCAGCACGAGTTGGAACGTCATCCGTGGTTCGTGCTTCTTCTAGAAGGGCATAGTGTTCTGGGTCATGCCAGTTAGGGAAGTTGAACGGTGAGGTCTCCCATGGAGCTGAACCGGAGTTCTCTCCACCTGGATCGCTTTCACTACCCCATCTCCAGCAGTGAATCTCATGTTCACCTCTGAATTCATTACCCATACCCAACGCCATGTTGATGTGAGTTGCCTGATCAAATGCAGTTAACTCAGTGTTAACCAATCCTGTCTCATTCCAGAACTGCTGGGTTACTTCCATAGCAGCAATAAGTGTTGGATCCGGAGGACAACTTAAGACAACATCGAGTTTTTCCCCAACTGCTTTACCGTCTGAACGGTCAGGGTCGTTGATGTAATCCTCAAGAAGGGCCATAGCACCATCGAAGTCATAGCTGGCATAAGCCTCTGCTGCTTCTTCGGAATACCAAGGAGAGTCCTCGGCATACAATTGTGTTGCTGGTTCAGAAATTCCTTCACCACCAAGAGCGGCAATAATTGCGTCTTGGCGTGTTGCCATGACCAATCCGCGTCGTACACGAACATCGTCATAAGGAGCAACAAGAACGTTGAACATACCGCCACCGGCGTTGTTTCCTTGGAATTCGAACATCCAAAGGCTTCCATCTTCCGCCACGGTACGTGCGTCACGAATTGTGGCTTGACGAAGAGTTTGCATAGCAGTAACTGTTCCAGATGTTAATGAATCCAACCGTGTTCCTTCATCAGGGATTGGGTGGAAACTTATTGAATCTAGATATGGCAACTGGGTGCCAAAGTTGTCGCTCATCCAATAGTTTGGATTTCGTTCCATATCGGTTCTGTTGTCAACGTCACGGTTAGTAACCATGAAAGGTCCGGTACCGATACCAGTTGGTGCGTTAGCAGCTGCTGCCATTGCATCTTCATCACCTGCAGGTACTAATGCAGCGTTGAAAACCATACCCATTGGCGCACGAGACAGAACGGCCATAAATGGTCCGTTTGTGGCGCTAAGTGTGTAGGTAACTTCAAGGTCACCAGTTGCTTCAACACCAATAAGGTTTGATGAAGCAATTACACCAGCAGAAGCGGCACCAGTTTGTTGAACAACAAACATGTCAGCAATGTGTTGTGCTGTCAAAGGTGTTCCGTCGGTGAAGGTTACGCCTTCTTGTAGTTGAACAGTGAAGACAGTGTAGTCATCATTTGATTCCCAACTCTTAGCAAGCATTGGTCCATACGAACCGTCTGCATACTGTTCGGTTAGCTTGTCATAAACAGCGTTCATCATGTTGTAGCAAGGTGAAGAACAGGTGTCTTCCCAAGGGCGTAAGCCTGTGGCTTCTGCCTCAATTGCCAAACTGGCGCTTCCCCCTTGAGAAGGACCAACTTCTGGTGCTTCTGTTGTTGTGGTAGGCGTCGCTGTTGTAGTAGGCGCTTCTGTTGTTGCAGGAGCTTCCGTTGTTGCTGTGTCTTCTGCTGGTGCTGCTGTAGTTGCAACTGGAGCAGCGTCATCGCCATCTCCATCACTACTACATGCACTTGCTACCGCAGTAGCTGCAAGAAGAACGGCGAGCAACTTCATTGAAACTCTCCGTTTACCTAATAAATAACTCATACGTGTTATTCCCTCCATGGGTTGCTTTCTTAAGAAAGTGTGACTGATGTCATGAATCTACTACCAGTTAGCCGTTTCGCCAAAGTTATGCGGATATTTTCACTCTTTAGTAATAAATGCACGTAAAAAAGATGAAAATAAGCGAAATGGGTGGGATAAGAGATTCTTCTTACCCACCCATTTTCGTTATTTAATATCTACTAGTCAGTAGACCAGTACACCTGTCCCCAGTTACCTACAGCACTTGGATGACCAATGCCTATTTCTCCGTCTGTTAAGACCCAAGAATCAAAACCTCCAAGTCCTGCTTGTGTGACAATAGCTGTTGCTGTACCACCAGAGAACCAAATCGGAGCTGCAGCATTTTGTATTAAGCCAGCTTGCTCATAAAGGGCAGCACGGGTTGGAATATCTTCCATGGTTCGAGCTTCTTCTAGAAGGGCATAATGCTCTGGGTCATACCAGTTAGGGAAGTTGAACGGTGAGGTCTCCCATGGAGCTGACCCGGAGTTATCTCCACCTGGATCATCTTCACTGCCCCAGCGCCAGCAATGCATCTCATGTTCACCTCTGAATTCATTACTCATACCCAACGCCATATTGATGTGGGTTGCTTGATCAAAGTGAGTTAATTCAACATCAACTAATCCGGTTGCCTCAAAGAATTGTTGGCTTACTTCTGTAGCTGCAATAAGAGTTGGATCCGGAGGACAACTCAAAATAACATCTATCTTTTCGCCAACAGCCTTACCGTCTGAACGGTCAGGATCATTGATGTAATCCTCAAGAAGTGCCACAGCAGCATCAAAGTCGTAACTGGCGTAAGCCTCCGCTACTGCTTCAGAGTAAAACGGAGAACTCTTAGCAAAGACTTGTGTTGCTGGTTCAGAAATGCCTTCACCACCAAGAGCAGCAATAACTGCGTCTTGACGTGATGACATAAGCAGTCCGCGTCGTACACGGACATCGTCATAAGGAGGCACAAGAACGTTAAACATCCCGCCACCAGAGTTATTTCCTTGGAATTCGAACATCCAAAGGCTTCCGTCTTCGGCCAGGGTACGTGCATCACGAATTGTGGCTTGACGAAGAGTTTGCATAGCAGTAACTGTTCCAGATGTTAATGAATCCAACCGTGTTCCTTCATCAGGGATTGGGTGGAAACTTATTGAATCTAGATATGGCAACTGTGTACCAAAACTGTCAACCCGCCAGTAATTCGGATTTCTTTCCATATCGGTTCTGTTATCAACGTCACGGTTAGTAACTATGAAAGGTCCGGTACCAATACCGGCTGGTGCCATAGCTGCCGCAGCCATCGCATCATCATCACCCGCAGGTACTAGCGCAGGGTTAAAGACAAATCCGAGCGGAGGATTTGAAAGAACTGACATAAATGGACCGTTTGTAGCACTAAGCGTGTATGTAACTTCAAAATCACCAGTTGCTTCAACAGTTAAAAGATTTGCTGAAGCGATTACACCTGCGGAAGCTGCACCTGTTTGTTGAACAACAAACATGTCAGCAATTGTTTGTGCTGTTAACGGTGTTCCGTCGGTGAAGGTTACGCCTTCTTGAATTTGAACTGTCCAAATGGTGTAATCCTCATTTGATTCCCAACTTGTCGCAATATTTGGACCGTACGAACCGTCCTGGTATTGAGAAACTAATGGATCAAAAACAGATTGCATCATGTTGTAGCAAGGTGAAGAACAAGTGTCTTCCCAAGGGCGTAAGCCTGTAGCTTCTGCCTCAATTGCCAAACTGGCGCTTCCCCCTCGAGAAGGACCAACTTCTGGTGCTTCTGTTGTTGTGGTAGGCGTCGCTGTTGTTGTAGGAGCTTCCGTTGTTTCAGGAGCTTCAGTTGTTGCTGTTTCTTCTGCTGGTGCTGCTGTAGTTGCAACTGGAGCAGCGTCATCACTGTCTCCATCACTACTACATGCGCTCGCTACTGCAGTAGCGGCAAGAAGAACGGCGAGTAGCCTAAATAAGGCGCCTCGATTACCTAAGAAAGAACCCATACTATTTCCCCCTCGTATGTTGCTTTCAAATATGTCTTAATACGAACTTACTCGTTGTATTAAATCTGAGCAAAAATTTTGGATTTAAATTAAGGGGTGATGGCAAGCAACGTAGTGATCCGGGCGCACTTCTTGCATTTGAGGCTCTTCGGATGAACATATTTCAGTAGCAAAAGGGCATCGAGTTCGGAAACGGCAGCCAGACGGTGGATTAATTGGTGAAGGAAGTTCATCATCATCAGAAACAGCTTTGTCGATAGTGATACTTGGGTCTGGTTCGGGACAAGAATCAAGGAGCAACTTACTATAAGGGTGAACGGGGCGTTCATATAGTTCGTCTGATTGAGCGACTTCACATAATTTGCCCAAATACATGACAGCAACTTTGTCACTAATGTTTTTTACAACAGCGAGGTCGTGAGCGATAAAAATAAGTGTTAGATGATACTTTTTCTTTAAATCTTCTAGGAGATTCAAAATTTGAGCTTGCATGCTTACGTCTAAAGCACTTACTGGTTCATCACAAATTAAAACCTCTGGGTCAAGTATCAGGCTCCGCGCTATAGAAATTCTTTGACATTGACCACCAGAAAATTCATGCGCCATTTTCCCCCGGGCTTGTTCTGGGTCGATACCAACAGAATCTAAAATATTGTCAACCATTTTTTTCTGTTCAGTTTTATCTTTTGGTCCCCATATTTTCATTGGCTCAGCAACAATGTCTTCAACTTTCCGAAGTGGATTTAGGGAACTAATTGGATCTTGAAATATCATTTGCAAATCAGTTCGTCTTCTTCTCATTGCTTCTGAAGACAGCCCGGTTAGTTCAACGAGTTTGTGTTTTACTGAACCAGAAGTTGGTTTAGGTAGCTGGATAAGAGCCTTTCCAGTGGTTGATTTACCGCAACCAGATTCACCTACTAGGCCAAGCGTTTCTCCAGCTTTGATGTCGAAACTGATGCCACTAACAGCTTTGACTGTTTCGCCACCTGGAACGTCATATTCGACAACAAGATCTTCAACGCGTATAAGCGTTTCGTCTTCTGAGCGTAAGTGTGCTTTACCGCTGCCAGCCATTACGATTCGCTTCCTTCGCTAGAGCCACCAGCCAGAGCTTCTTCTACTACAAGAGTTTGCGGAAGGCCTTCGGCAACATTTTTCCTAAACGCTGCTTTATTTTCTTCTGTTCCAACAGGGAACCAACACGATGAAAGATGTGACCCATCATTTACCGGAATTAGTGGTGGTTTTTCTTCACGACATTTTGGTTGTACATAGGGGCAGCGAGGGCTAAATGAGCATCCGGTCGGAGGGTCAATAAGGTCAGGAGGCCTGCCGGCAATAGCGGTTAGTCGCGTATGGCTACGTTCACTAGTTTTAGGAATTGACCGAAATAAAGCCTCTGTATAAGGGTGCTGCATATTGTTAAATAATTCATGAGTGGAAGTTTTTTCTACAACATTCCCGGCGTACATAACCATCGTTTCGTCTGTACGTCCAGCGACAACACCAAGATCATGCGTAACAAGAACCATTGCCATGTCACGTGTTTCTTGTTCTCTATTTAATAAGTTCAAAATTTGATGCTGAACCGTAACATCAAGAGCTGTCGTAGGTTCATCCGCGAATAACAGTGTTGGTTCGCAAGCAAGAGCGATTGCTATACAAATTCTTTGTCTCATCCCGCCACTCAATTCATGGGGGTAGGAGTCAAGCCGACTTTCAGGTTCTGGAATACGGACTTCGTTTAATAGATCTACAGCAAGAGAGCGAGCTTCTTTCTTTGAAATTCCCAAGTGATGACGAACATGTTCTGTAACTTGTCTTCCGATCTTTACCAAGGGATTTAATGCTGTCATTGGGTCTTGGAAAACCATCGCCATTTCATTACCCCATAGTTGGCGCATTGATTTTGGTGGCTGGTCAAGAATGCTTAACCCACGAAACTTCGCTGAACCTGTAGTCGTGACATTATTTCCTAAATTAAGACGCATGATTGAGCGAGCTAAAACTGTTTTACCGGACCCGCTTTCGCCAACCACTCCAAGAGTTTTACCTTGTTCAAGTTCGAAACTAACGCCCCTTACTGCTTTTACTTCTCCGCGAGGAATCGAAAACGAGGTATGTAAATCTTCGACAACAAGTAATGGAGACGCGGAAGTGTTTGCATCAGCAACAACAGCGTCAGAAACCACAGTTGTGTTCACTTAAGGACCCCCTCAGAATTTTGCTAAAAGCCGAAATCAATTCTTACTTATATTGTTGTTAATTTCCACTCAGACAAACCAAAAGAAACTAAATTGTTCTTTCATTTCCCCCATCTATTGGAATTTGAGCACCTGTTGTTGCGCCAAAACGATCGCTGCAAAGTTCAACTACCACGGATGCTACGTGGCGTGCTTTAACTTCCATTTTTAGAAGATTTCGAGCTTTATATTCATCTACTGTCATTTCATAGTTTGCCGCTCTTTGGTTCAGAACTTCTTCTGTCCAAAGCCCAGTGTCAAAAACATTGTCTGGATGAACAACATTTACTCTCACTCCATGTTCTGCCCATTCAAATGCAGCCACTCTGGATAATTGGGTTAATGCAGATTTAGCAGTCGAATAAGCGGCAGCGCCTTTCCCAGGAGCTAACGCATTTCTTGACGCAACTACAACAACTTTCCCACCTGCAGGTGCAAGGGCAAACAACGGAGCAAGATGATGAAACAGTCGAGAAACTGACGTGACATTAACATCCATCGATTTTTGCCAAGCATCAAGATTAAGTTCAGATATCAGTTCGCTACTTGGGAAAATTCCAGCACCAACAACGAGAATGTCGACTCCTCCAAAGCGTTCTACCCCTTGCCGTATTGCTTCAACTTGAGCATCCTCATCACTGACATCGACAACTTGCCCAAGCCATTCTGGTCCTGAAAAAATAGTTTCAACTTCAGGATTAATATCGAATCCAATCACTGAAGCTCCGCGTGCTAGTAACTCTGCCGCACATGCATATCCAATGCCGGATGCAGCGCCAGTTACTAAAGCGATTTGACCAGCGAACTCTTTTCGAGGTCCAGCAAGACGTAACTTTGCCTGTTCAAGATCCCAATATTCCAAGTCAAAGAGATCTTCTTCTCCTAATGCGACGTAACCGCTGCGTTGATCTTCAAGTGTTTCAAGTACAGGAATTGTCTGTTGATAAATATCTGAAGCAATATCTGCATCTTTTGCTGTAGCCCCGATCGTAAGAAGTCCAAATTCTTTGTCCAAAATGACTCGGGGGGCAGGGTCAAGCATTGTTAAATCATTTTTTGAGCGCTCATTATTACGATCAAAATAATCTCTATATTCTTGTGCATACTTATCAACATCACGACCAATCAACGGTGTTCGTTTAGTTCTAATTATGTGGTCTGGAGTTAATGGACCGCGTGTCGCAAGACTTTCAACATCAGGTCGACTTACAAAGTTGTCGATTTCTTCACAGGTGTGTCTACTTAGAATCATTGGCGCACCAGCCGCTTGAGATACTTTTTGACGAAGATTTGCAAGTTCAACCAAAGCTATTTCAGCTTTCTTATTTAAATCTTTTTTCTCTCTATGTTTCTCAGATAATCCATCAAGAAATTTCTCAGCCTTTGTTATTAAATCTGTATGCCGCCCGTAAGCGTCACGCGTTGTCTCGGCAAAAGTAAATAACCCGTGATGTAGTAAAACCATCCCTACAGTTTCGCTATGTGCTTGATCATCCCATGCTTCTTGAACGGCTTTAGCTAGATCAAAACCTGGCATAACATAAGGGACAACAACTACTGAATCGCCATAGACTTCGCGAACCGTTTCCTCACCTTCTTCTACATTTGTAAGGCTAAGAATGACATCAGCGTGACTATGTTGTACTGACCGGTAAGGCAAAAAAGCATGAAGCAAGGTCTCCACTGAAGGTTGCGGAGCATCTGGTCTTAAGCGAGCAGTTGATAATTCCGCCATCATGTCTTCGTCGCTAAGTTTGTCTAGACCAAGTAGCTCTTGCATACGCGATAAAGGAAGCGGGGTAAACCCAGGTACTTCAATTGTCGCTAAATCCCACCCTGACCCTTTTACATAAAGTGCATCAAGAGAACTTCCTGTAACGTCTTTCCATTCTGCTTTTACGGAAGTGTTGCCTCCGCCATGAAGAACAAGTGAACGGTCGCCACCTAAAAGACGTGAACCGTAAGCACAACAAGAAAGAGTGTCGCTGTCTTTAAAGTCCGTTTCGTCCCAAAGATTTTTCATATTAGATGTCTCTTAATCTTCGTCGCTGGATCCAGAACTTCCTTCAAGAAGATTTCTTTTAATCTCAACTTCGGGAACTTCTTTGTCTTTTTCAGAGTTATCTGCGGTATGCATCCACACTGTTCTTTGGGGAAACGGTATTTCAATGCCGTAAGTATCAAATGCTTTTTTGATTCTTGCTCGAAGAATTCGTCCAGTGCTCCACTGTTCACCGGGTTCGGTTTTAACAGAAAGGCGAATGGCTATTGAATCTGCTCCAAAACTTTGTACACCTGACACCACGGGTTCCTCAAGAATTGTTGCCACTTCTAATTGTTCTTCCCAAAGCTGATCAGCTACATCCTTAATTATTGTTGCAGCCTTATCTATGTCAGTGTCATAAGCCACTTCAAGATCAAGTACTGTTCGCGCCCATAGTTGTGATGAATTCCCAACTCTTCTTATCTCACCATTTGGGACTACCCAAACTGTTCCATGTGCGTCTCTTAAAACTGTTGTGCGTAGTGAAACTCTTTCTACTGTTCCAGAAGCTGAACCAACATCAACCCAATCTCCAACGCCGTATTGATCTTCAATAATTACAAAAACTCCAGCAATAAAATCCGCAACTAAAGACTGTGCGCCAAACCCAATCGCTAAGCCAACGATTCCGGCTCCGGCAAGAAGTGGTCCAAGGTCTAACCCGACTTCACCTAGAGCGATCATTAGCCCCATTAAGTAAACAATCGTTGTTGATGTTCCTCTTAGAACTGCCCCAAGAGTTAACGCTCTTTGGCGAGATCTTTCCCCATTTTCAGAAATTCTTTGTAATCTGCGTCGAGCTCTTTCGCCAACATTTGACAACGTTTTCTCTGATTCAAGCTCTGCTTCCGTTTGTTCCTGCTCACGGACTGAAATAATGCGTTGAACCATACGGTCAATAGCGCGACGCAATAAACGATTCACAATCATTGCGACAAGCAAAATCACTACTACTTTAAGTGGTCGCTCAATTATCCAAGAGACGATTTCAGATAATTTCTCATTTTCTGTGTTGTCCCATATCCATTCACAAATAAATCCAGGATCATTTCCGCATGCGTCAGAAAGGCTTGTTGAGAATGTGTTAATCATCTTGTCACCTCCACTTGATGACGGTACCTGTCTTAATAAAGAAGTTGAACCTTTAAGAAGCCTATATAGAAATTATTTCAAGATGAGTGTTCCAAGAGCAGCCACAGAGGCAATAAGCCTTAAGAGCATAAAACTTGGGCTTCAGCAAGTTAAAACTAGTTCTCTAATTTTGAAATTTTACTTCTTAGCTTGTGCAGTTAATACCACATCAAACGAAAGTAATTCTGCACCATGTGCAACAGGCTGCTCACTGGCTTGTGCATGTCCTCGAGCAAAAGACGGGGAACTAACCCAAGCAAGAAATGCTTCCACAGATTCCCAACGTGTATATACATACCAAGTATTGCTTTCAGAACTAGGGCGAAGTAGTTCAAAGCTTTCGAAACCGTCCATGGTTTCCACTTCACTAATTCTATTTTCAAAACGTTTTTGCAGTTCTTCTCCTGCTCCTTCAGGAACAGTTATTGCATTAATACGGACAATGCTCATTTTTTTTCCTTCTTATCGGTTTCATTTACCACTATTCATTAGTTCAATACGTCAAATCTCAAACGAGTAATTCCTGCTTTGAATATTGATACCTATATAAAAGTCATTTTAAGATGAGTGTTCCAAGAGCAGCAATAGCGGCAATAAGGCCTAAAAACATATAGATAAGGCTTCGAAGTATTGGCGCCTTCTTAAGATCAGTGTCATTTTTTACAGCGGGAGGGCGAATTATTGCTAACCCGTTTCCTACAACCATGGCCGCCCCTAAGGCCAAGAGAAGCCAACCCAATAAGTCTTCACCAAGAAACATAACTAAAGCGACTTATGCCGTTTGTGCCATATCTGGTCGAGCCATATCTTGAAATCTGGTGTAGTGAGGTAGGAAACCCAACCTGATAGTTCCAGTGGGGCCGTTGCGGTGTTTAGCAACAATAATTTCTGCTGTTCCTGCATCCGGACTTTCAGGGTTATACACCTCATCACGATAAACAAAAGCGACCACGTCAGCGTCTTGTTCAATTGATCCTGATTCTCTTAAGTCTGAAAGCATTGGTCTTTTATCTTGACGCGCTTCAAGACCTCGAGAAAGCTGAGATAGACCAATAACTGGAGTTTCTAATTCACGGGCGAGAATTTTTAAGCCACGACTAATTTCGGCAACTTCTACTTGTCTGCTCTCAGCATTAGAGCGGCCAGTCATAAGTTGCAAATAGTCAACAACTATGACTCCTAATTTGCCGACTTTGCTTTTTAAACGACGGGCTTTGCCTCGTATTTCCATGATTGAAAGATTTGGATTGTCGTCAATATAAAGTTGAAGTTCATCAAGCATCCCGAGGCCTTGGTTAATGCGTGTCCAATCTTGGTCATTTAACTGTCCATTTCTGACTTTTCGTGAATCAACACGAGCTTCGGAACATAAAATCCGCTGGCTGAGCTCTAACTGGCTCATTTCCATATTAAAAACCAACGTTGGTAGACCGCTGATTGCAATATTGGTGGCGATATTGAGACCAAATGCTGTTTTACCAGTCGCTGGTCGTCCTCCAACAATGATGAGAGAGTTATCTTGCAAACCTGAAAGAAGATTATCGAAGTCTCTAAATCCTGTAGGAGTACCGATTACGTCTTTTGTCGAATCTGCGAGAGCCTCAAGGCGATCCAAATTGCCTTGAAGTAATGGCCCTATTCGTTCCATTGATTCTGTGCTTCGTCTCTGGCTTACTTGGAAAACAAGATTCTCCGCTTCGTCAACAGCTTTTACGACATCATCGGGTTGGCTGTAACCAATTTCTGTTATTTCGTTTCCGACTCCAATTAATGTTCGTAATGTTGCGTGTTCGGTAACAATTTTGGCGTATCGGGCGGCGGAAGTAACTGATGGGCTTCCAGCTTGGAGTTCAAGCAGAAAACTTTTTCCACCCATTTTTTCAAGGTATCCACGCCGGTTTAAACTGTCACCAACCGTATTAACATCAGCGGGCTCTCCTGCTCCATATAAGTCACAAATTGCTTCAAACACATGTATATGTGATGGCTTATAGAAATGAGAAGGCTCCACTATTTGGAGTGCGTCAGCAATCGCATCTCGCGAGAGAAGCATTGTTCCAAGAAGAGCTGCTTCAACATCTAATGCTTGTGGAGGAATACGGCTTCCAAGACTTTGTTTAGTTGAATTTTTATTTGGTTGCCCAAAAGAGGTATCTGGAACTAGCTCATTAAGAAGATCGTCTGGTGGACTATCCGGTGTGGGGGCGTCATCAAAATTCATGTTTTCAGTTGAGTCATCCACCAGGTACCTCGGATTCAAAGATTGTCTTAGTTATTGTGGCGCAAGATGCCTGTGAATCGCTAGGGGATATCCAGTGGATTTCTAGAAAAAACAGGGGTGATGTTGTGGAAATTGAATATTTCGTGTTGCTGACAGAACTATTCAAGAACGTCAGCATCATGATTCCTCAGAAACAACCTCAACTGTGCCGGAAACAGAAACTTCTGGATGGATCTCAATTTCAAAACTATGACTTCCAACGTCCTTAATTAATTCAACTTTTATTTGACGCTGTTCAATTTGAGCGCCGATCTGTGTGACGATGGCTTCAGATATTTCTGCTGACCCTACTGACCCAAATAGGCGTCCTTCGTCTGAAGTTTTTGCTGAAACAGTTACCGCACAATCAGAAAGAGACGCTGCAAGTGTTTCTGCACTTTCTTTGTCAGCTGCAGATTGAAGTGCTCTTTTCTGTTGCATGGCTTCAGCTTGGGCAGCCATGCCTTCAGTAGCTATAACCGCTAATCCTTGAGGGACAAGGAAATTTCGCGCATAACCACGAGCTACATTAACTATGCTTCCAGTTTTTCCTAAGCCGTCAACATCGGAACGTAACAAAACCTTCATTCGGTTACCTCCAATTCTGATTTGTCATCGCTTTGTTCTTCAGGATCTGAAGCAAGATATTCTTCGTAATTTTCTTCAATTTCTTCGTTTTCTTCTTCTGGAACAAATGAAGAAGCACTTTCTTCTGAAGATTGTCGTGAATCATCATGTCGTCGATCACGACGTTGTGTTGTCACTCGGCTGGTATAAGGAATTAATGCCATTTCACGTGCATTTTTTATAGCTCTGGCAATAACTCGCTGCTGTCGAGCATCATTTCCGCTTACTCTCCGTGCTTTTATTTTTGCCCTATCGGATACAAATTTGCGAAGCAAATCTGTGTCTTTATAGTCGACATAATCAACTTTGGCGATTGTAAGCGCGGAAACTTTTTTCTTTGAACGACGAGCGTTGTCGCGATTTTTTTCTCTGCGTGGTGGTCTTGCCATTAGAAAGGCTCCTCATCGGTTGGGAAATTAGAAGCATTTGAGGGCGCTCCTTGGTCAGAAGAAGGCCCACTATCAGTTCGTTCATTTCGAGTTACATCTGCGGAAGCCCATTGCAAACTTGGCCCCACTTCTTCGGCTTGAATATCAACAACTTGACGTTTCTCACCTGCATCAGTTTCCCAAGAACGCCAGTTAAGTCGACCAGTGACAATAACACGATCGCCTTTATCGATTGACTCTGCAACATTTTCTGCGAGGCTGCGCCAGCACGTTACATTGAAAAACATCGCTTCATCGTCGCCATTTTGTTTTCGTAAATTCCATGCAACACCAAACTCACAAAGTGCTGCTCCTGCGGGGGTGAAACGTAATTCTGGTTCTCTAGTTACATTTCCAGTGATTGTAATGGTGTTATTAAATGCCATTTTTTTTCCTTTATTTTTCGGCTAATAAACCACGGCGAGTTGCTTCCTCGTCGGGTAGCCGCATGATTTTGTGTCGAACAATTTCACTTCGATCAGCTAACCGAAGAATATGATCAGCTGAATCTAGACTATTTGCTTCGGTTGCTATTTCAAGAACAACGTAAAACCCTTCACGTTTATGGTTGATTTCATAAGCAAAACGGCGGAGACCCCAAGGTGCTGTATCAAGTTTTGAAACGATACGACCGCCTTCAGATTCAATTGATTCAATTGCTTTCGCAAGGCTAGGGGCGTCTTGGCCTTCAGGTACTTCTAGGTCACTGTCGACAATGACCATTAATTCATAAAACCGCATACTCGGTATTTACCTCCTATGGACTCGAATATGGCTTTCATATTCGGGGCCCTTGTTAAGGGCAGGGGAAACAGATTTTAAGTTCTTAAGGAACTCTCTGATGTTATCTGGATAGATCCAAATCGCGTCTTTCATTTAAATATCATGCCCTTTGGGTGTGACATTGTTGAAAAAGCTTATTTTGTAACTGTTTTTAGCCTTACCCGGTATAGCCAGGCTCATCGCCTCCTGTGAAAGCCGGTTCTTCAGGTGGTTGTGTTGTCGTTGTTGTCGTTGTTGTAGTTGTTGGTGGCGTTACACAACCAGTAAGTATTCCGTTTTGGTACAGACCTACCCCTGAGTCGATGAGTGTTACCGCATAGGTGTCATTCTCTTCAAGGGCAACGGTGAAGGTCCATGTGGTTGCAGCTGGAACGTTGTAGGCCGTGTGCTGTAATGCAACTGTGTTACCTGGAGTGAAGGTGTACTTCTCTGCTTGGAGGATCGAATTGTTTACAAGGAACGTTAAATGGATTGGTGCAATAACTGTAGCGTGACCCACGTAGGTGAAACTGTATTGACCTGTTCCTTCACCCGTACAACTAACTGAACCAGAAGCTGAACCTGAGGCACCACCACCGTTACCGGCAAGAACTGTTACGGGAGTTGTTAGTAGAAAGGTGAGTACTGATACGACAAATAGTTTTTTCACAAGGAAATAATCTATCAACTGGACTTATAAAAATATTGAAGAATTTAGATTGTTCCGTAAAGTTTGATTTCGTCAACTACGTCGTCATGAAGTTGATAGGACTCTTCATCACCAGGAAATTTGCCTGTTCGAACATCTTTAGCGAATTCCGATAATGCTTTGACTCCTTCTCCGTGAAGGTCGGCGTATCTGCGTACAAATTTTGGGAGTACTCGTTGTTCTATACCCAAGACATCGTGAAGCACTAAAACTTGACCGTCGCAATATGGTCCAGCACCAATTCCGATAGTGGCGACATCAATTGCTTCAGTAACCATTCCTGCTACTGGTGAAGGCACACCTTCTAAAACAACTGAAAAACAACCCGCATGCACTAATGATTTCGCAGCTGAAACTAGATCTAACGCCGCTTTAGTATTTTTTGCTTGAACTTTGTAACCACCCATAACGTTTACTGATTGTGGAGTTAACCCAAGATGCCCCATAACAGGTATTTCCGCATCAACTAACGCTTCAATCATCGGAAGGCGTCGACGCCCACCTTCAAGTTTGACAGCATCCGCTCCAGCTCTTATTAACTTTGCTGCATTTATAACCGTTTCTTCTTTTGAAACGTGATAACTCATCCAAGGCATGTCAGCGACAACAAATGCTGAAGGGTTTGCTCGGGTAACTGCTGCGGTGTGGTAAGCAATATCGTCAATGGTTACTTGAAGAGTGTCTTCATAGCCGAGCACAACCATTGCAACCGAATCACCAACCAAAATAATGTCGGCTCCTGCAGAGTCAACCATTCGTGCAGTGGGTGCATCATAAGCGGTAAGCATTACTAGTGGATCAGCGCCTTCAGACACTTTGTGATTACGTATACGTGGGACAGTCATTTTGGCTGCCATAACTACTCCTTTTCGTCCAGTGCATTTAGCTACCGGCGATAAATAGAAGGGTATCAGTTAGATAAAATCTGACAACAATTTGATTAATATTTGCCCAATGTTGTACTGCGAATCATGTGATTCCACCCACAACTAATACAAACTTCAATCAAGTAAGCAGTAAATTCTCCTGACCGTTTATTTATACGATCAAGTTCAACTGAAACACTGATGCACCGACCATGTGCTGGTAATCGCGGCCCGAAGACATAAGTAACGTTTAACAACTGCGCTTCATTACAAATGGGGCAACTAATCTCTGTTTTTTCTCCACAATGTTCTGCATTGCGCAGCAACATAGGTTGTGCATCACAAATCAAATCAGTTGCTAATTGGCCTTCAGCCCAAGCATCTAATAACCGTTCACGAGCTAACCGATAATCAACATCTCCGCTGCGTTGAACAGGAACGAGGCCTTTACGAGTCAAGTTTTGTGATGTCGAATGCCTAGACATGGCCTTCACCTTAGATCATTCATCTTGATAATTACATTAAGAAAATTATTTACTTCTTTGATCCCACCAAATATGAAGTTTTTGTTTTACTTGTTCTTCACTTAGTGATCCTTCTTCAATGCGAAGACTAATTAACCAATCGGTAACAGTGCCAACATCTGGACCAGGTTCTATGCCTAATTCATTCATAATGGTTTCACCATCAAAAAATGGTTCAAAAGTAGTGAATTCACCCGCTTCATTTAAACGCTTTAGTTCATTTATAACGGTTAAATTTTTTGGAAAAATTCTCTCCCAAATACGCACTACATCATCTAAAGCACCCTCTGTGTCAAAAGCAAGCCTTCTAAACTTTGCATCAGACCAATCGTTTTGATCATTTTTTTCCAGCAACACCAATGCGTTTCGAATTTTTTCCACGTATACAAGTTCTTTACTAGAAAGCCGAAAAGATCTAAGGCGCGAATCAGGAATCATTTCTTTAAATACAGCCAGTCTCATTAAGGGTTCCGCCTCAACCAAAGACACCTGATTAAATAGCATCTCCTGTCGTTCTTCACTTAATTCAAATACTTCAGGGAACACATACGAAGCAGTTTTTGAAGCGGAAAGAAACTTCAATCCGAGACGAGGATCTTCAACTGATAACAGCCGAAAAATTTCATCCCGAATACGTTCTATTGAAACAATATTTAATCTTTCACTTATCTTTTGCGCAGCTTGTAAAAGATCACCCGTCGGACTAAAACCATATGCTGCTATAAATCGGGCTGCACGAAGTATCCGTAACGGATCATCAGTAAAAGATTCTTCAGGATCCATTGGTGTACGAAGCGTCATTTCTTCAAGGTCTTTAACTCCCCCATACGGATCAAAAAGTTCTCCCGTTGCTGTATCAACAGCCATAGCATTCACGGTGAAATCACGCCGAATTAAATCGTCGCTTAAATTAGTTGAGAAATTAACTACTGGCTTACGGGAATCATCAACATATGACTCAGCTCGATGTGTAGTTATTTCATAATTTGTACCGTTAACTCTCATACCAACGGTTCCGAATCTTTCACCTTGTAACCAAACCGCATCTGCTATTGGTTGAACAATCCGTTTAATTTCTTTAGGAGAAGCATCTGTTGTGCAATCTAAATCTTGAACATCAGGTTTATATCCGAGAAGTAAATCACGAACTATGCCACCGACAAAGTAAAGGCGAAACCCGTTGTCCTTAAACAAATTTGTTAGATCTGCAGCGGTATTTACTATCTCAGTAAATACCTCTGGAGAAGATTCAGATTTTATTCCCACGCGGTGATCGTAATACTTTCACAACAATAAGTCAGGTGGATTATTTAACGAAACGCCCTCTATCTCATTACACAAGCATTCTCTGCCTATGAAATGCAATAAAATAAGAGCATCTTTTCATTTTTTTCTTTTCCATCCGATGGCACAAAAAGATTTAAAAATCTTTTATTGCCTAAAAGAACAACGGGCATTTTTACTGCTCCAAAGGGCACTCAGTTTAAATATGGGCCATCAAAGTTTGGAAAACCATACGGATTAGTTGTTCCTTTTGATGAAAACATTGATGAAACATGTGTAAGTGCTGTTTCAAAATTTATGAACAATCTTGGATATTTAGAAATCTTTACGTCTCCATTAAATCCAAGAGAGAGAAATGTTTTTATGAATTTTGGATACACCACTGTAGAAACACTAATTTTGTTAAAAAGGTCTTTCGATTCTCCATTGCCCGACAACAAATCTTTTCAGATACATAAAATTCGTCAAAAAGACTTAGAAAAAATATTGATCATTGATCATGCGTCATTTGATTCTTTTTGGCAATTTGACAAAACCGCTTTCTTAAATGCTAAAAATGCAACGCCTTATACTCGTTTAAGAATGATTAAAGAGGGCAAAGAAATTGTTGCATATGCAATCACGGGAGCAGGAATCACCGATGGATTTATTCAACGTTTAGCGGTTTTACCTGACTTTCAAAATTGTGGATTTGGAACCTATTTACTAAATGATGGTTTACGTTGGCTCCAACGAAAAGGAGTTACAAATACTTGGGTAAATACTCAGCCAGCTAATGAGGCTGCAATAAATCTTTACCGCAAAGCAAAATTTGAAATCTGTGAAGATGAGCTCGCTGTACTTAGTCTTTCAACTGCGATAAACAAAACATAATGAAAAAGTTTCTATTTACTCTTTTGATTTTTGGAACCACATGTTTTTCTCCTGTTTCAGCTCTAGGGGAAACATCTGGAAATTTAAGACTGGTTGGACAGTCACCATGGGTTACCAACGGCGAAGTAAATTTTGATTTAAGAGTTTCAGGGTTTAACGGCGATGGGGTTTTTAGGATCACTGCTCATGAACCTGTTACACGAACAGCGCTAAACACTTTGAAAGAAGAAAGTGAACTATTTAGTCCAATAAGTGATCCACTAACCCTCTCTTTAAAGGAAAGATTAAATAGTTCAGGTGTTGCTTCTCTTCAAGTTTCAATTAGTTCAACTTCAGAAAATGAACCAGATTTTGTACTAACCCCAGGAATGGTTTACCCCTTTACTATTGAATTAGTAGCAGATAGCGGAGACGTTATTGATCAAATACTTACACCGGTTATTTTTACTTCAGAAGAAAACCGAACTCCGTTGCAAACGACTTTAAGCCTGATCATTAATGGACCACCTCCACTACAACCAGATGGAAATTTATCTTTCGATGAAGCAACGTTAGAAAGTCTTCAAATTGTTTCTGATGCTGTTAACACACATCCAGAAATTCCGGTTGGGCTTCAACTTCCTCCTGCGATCATTGTTGAACTTGCTCGATCAAACGAGCTTTCCCATACAGAACTTTCAAATAACTTGAATCAAATGGCATCAGCAAATATTGCTCTTTTTTCGACACCATTTGTATCAGCAGATCCTGAGGCATGGAGAAACAGTGGAAACTTTAATATCTACGCTGGTTTGGTTAATCATGGAGACATCGTTTTAGAAGACCGTTTAGGGCTAACCCCCGATAGATCAGTTCTTTTTCTTTCTTCAACGGCAAAGGGAGAAACGCTTGATCAATTAACTCAACTCGGGAGCAACTATTTCTTGGTTGATCCTGAATCTCTTATTCCGCGTTCAATCGGAGACACAATTGACACAACATCCATGGCGAAAATTGTTGATGGTAATGGTGAGGTGTATCCAGCACGAGTAATTGACCAACAATTAAACGGGCATCTAACAAGTGTTGAAGATCCAATTTTGGGAATGCAATTTCTTCTAGCGGATCTTGCATTGATTTCTTGGTCGTCATCTGAAGATTCTGTTATTTCGTTGGTCATAACGAATCCATTTCTTAAAGAAATTTTTCTAATTGATGCTTTACTTGAAAATTTAACTAACGCTCCGTTTGTGAAAATGGCTCATTTATCGGAAACCTTGTCACAACCTATTGAAAATGCTCAATCATTTGATCTTTGGCCACAAGAAGTTTTTCAAGTTAATACCCGCGCATATAACTATGAATTAATGACGAATGTTCTAGATGCTTATTACTCAATTCTTGGAATTTCACATCCTGATATAGCTAGCCTGGCTTCCCTTGTAGAAACTAGTGCAGCTGCAGAATTGAGTGAGACGGAATCAGATGAATATTTAGGTGCTTTCTACACCATTATCTCTAAAGTTTCCAAGCAATTTACTGCGCCAGAGGAGCAGAGTGTTCGGCTTACTTCTCGTCAAGCAGAAATTCCATTTACTATTGAAAATCAATTAGATAACCCGGCAAATGTAAGTATCCATTTAAAAAGTGATGGGCGTATCCGTTTCCCAGAAGGAGAAACTGTTAACACAACTCTTTTACCGGGAAATAACAGAATTTCTTTATTAGTAGAAGCAAGAGCTTCAGGGGATTCACAAATTGAAATAAGAGTTTATTCTCCAGATGAAAATAATCTTATTGAACTTGAATCAACACGTATTCTTATTCGAACAACCAAACTTTCTGGAGTTGGTGTGTTTCTACTTATAATTGCACTTGGAGTTATCGCTTTTTGGTGGTTTAGATCAAATCGCACTAGAAATGCATCATAAAGAAGTACGATCGTTCTATCCACAAAAGGAGAAATAATGACTGTTCGTATTGTTACTGATAGTGCATGTGACTTAACTGAAGAAGAAACAGTTGCACTAGATATTGATGTTATTCCTTTAAGTATTCGCTTTGGAGAAGTTGAATACATCGATCGTAAAGAATTAAGTGTCCCTGATTTTTATGAAGAGATGTCTACAAATGAACATCTTCCTCAAACTGCAGCTCCGTCACCTGGATCATTTGAAGAAATTTTTAAAAAACGCCTTGATGCCGGGGCAGAAAGTGTTGTTTGCATAAATTTGTCAAGCGGCGTATCAGCAACTATGCAATCAGCCCAAGCTGGTGCTCAAGGATCAGGTGGCGACGTTCGAGTTGTAGATAGTTCTTCGGTCAGTTGTGGGCAAGGAACTATTGTTCTTGCTGCCGCTAAGGCAGCAAAAGATGGTGCATCAGCAAGCGAAATTACTTCATTAGTTGATGACTTATCTTCACGAACAAAGGTTTATGGAGCCCTTGACACACTTGAAAATCTTAAAAAGGGTGGCCGAGTGGGAAATGCTCAGGCGCTTTTAGGAAGTGTTTTATCTATAAAACCATTAATTGACATTAGTTCTGGAGTGGTTGAAGAAGCTGGAAGACAAAGAACTAGAAAGAAAGCTCTTGGGTGGCTAGTTGAAACAGTAAAAGAGCAACATGGAAATCTTGAATCTCTTTCTGTAGGGCATGCGATGGCTCCTGATATTGATGCATTCGTTGAAGAACTTCATTCAGTAACTGATTTGAGTGAAGTAAGAGTTGATGTGATCGGCCCAGTAGTAGCCAGCCATGGCGGTCCTGGCTTAGTTGCTGTTTCCTATGTTCTAAAAAAATAGCAATGGAAACAAGGCGGCTTGGTCGAACTGAGCACCAAAGTAGTATTGCAATTTTAGGTGGTGCTGTATTTTTCAAAGATTCACCTGAAACAGCAGAAGTATTTTTTCATGAAGCCATTAACGCTGGTATAAATCATCTTGATATTGCTCCCGGCTATGGGCTAGCTGAACGTGCCGTAGGTCCACATTTACAAAAAGTGCGAGAAAAAATATTTGTAGCTGATAAAACAGGGGAAATTGAAGAAAGTTGGGCAAAAAAACGGCTTGAAAAAACGCTTACTCGTCTTCAAGTTGATTACCTTGATCTGTACCAAGCTCATGGGGTTACTTCTGTTGAAGAATTAGATAAACGATCGGAAGCCTTTGAAGTAATCCTTGATGCTAAAGAACAAGGCCTTACTCGATTTATTGGTATTACCGGTCATGACCTCGGTGCTCCGAAAGCACATTTAGAAGCTATTCGTCGTTACGACGTTGACACTGTAATGCTTCCTATTTACCCACGTGTATGGGCTGACCCGGTTTACCGTGCAGATACTGAAAAATTATTTGCAGAATGTGCTGATCGAGATGTGGGGGTTATGGCAATAAAAGCTGTTGCTTGGCGACCGTGGGGTGAACGTCAACCTGATGCAATGAGTTGGTATGAACCACAACGAACGAAGTCAGAGATCGAACGGGGAATAAACTTTGCATTATCAACGCCTGGCGTCCATTGTTTTTGTACCCCTAGCGATTTAAATACAGCACGGCTAGCTATAGAAAGCGCACGTAATTTCATTTCTTTGACGGAAAATGAACATGCTGCAGTTATAGAAGAAGTTAGAACAGACGAACTTATTTTCCCATTGTC
>QCKS01000016.1 GCA_003215175.1 Acidimicrobiales bacterium AG-410-I20 | reverse complement strand
TCTTGAGCATTATAAATAAGACAAGTTGGGCCTTGGATTGAGATTTGAGGTGCTTTGTTAGGTGGTTCGGTTTCTACCGTAAAAGGTAAAGACGTAGTAGCGCTATTTCCTTCTTCAGGCGCGACTGGACCTATTTCAGTTGGAGTAGATGCTTCTTGTGTTTCATCTGTAGAAGTACCTGAAGTTCCGCGGAGTAAAAACGGGGTCGCCAATGAGATAATTACCCCAAACACAATAAGTAGCGCTAAGCGGATATTTCGTCGACTATATTTCTCGATCCAATAATTTTAGTTTCTCCCTGAGGAATATTCAGGGAGCGTAATAGTACTTCTCAAATAAGAGCGACTAAATATTTGTGAGCCTAGGTCCGTCGTACTGGTTGATTGTTGTGAACTCTTCGACTTCACGACGAGAAAGCTTAGTCAGTTGTTTGACTGGTACACCTAATGGAATCACAGCCGCTATTGCATGATTGTCTGGTAAACCTAGAAGCGTTTTTGCTTCGTCCTCTTCAGGAACCACCGCGGTGGTAAGCACACCGGCTAGACCTTCGGTTCTTGCCGCGAGAAGAATGTTCCAGGCAAGGGGGTAGATGGAGCCCCCTGAAATGACACCGACTCGATCCAGTTCTTTGTCCATAGCTGCGACTGTTGACAAATCTATGCTGACAACAAGAACGACGGGAAGATCTCCCCATCTCTCAAACATCTCAAATCTTTCATCAGGCTTCTTAACGGCTTCAACAGGATCCACGCTTGATGGAGTGATGGGATTGAAAGGATTTTCTCCTGCATCTACTTGGGCGCCATAAACCCTGAGTGTTCGATTACACATCTCTCCAAGAGTCTGGCGAATATCTCGATCTCTAACCACAATGACGTGAGCGCCTTGCCGGTTACCTCCCGAGGGAGCAAAACGGGCGAGCTCCAGAATTCGATACAAAGTTTCGTCGGTAATAGGTTCATCTGTGAATTCCCTGCATGCGAAAGTTGTTCTTATGACTTCTTCTAATTCCATAACAACAATCCTATTGGCATCTCGTACACCACTGAGATAGTTTCTTAACCGAAAGAAATACCTTAAAGAATAGAAACCATCTGAAGAGAAATCTCTATGACGAATTACACCCTTTTCACCAAGAGAGCCCCAGGACCCACTCACCGTTCCTATTGGGTTATTGAGAACCAATTCATAGCTGGTGCTTATCCAGGGAAAAAAGATTCAGGAGAGTTTGGAGGGCGCCCAGAGGTCACTCAGCAACTTTTAGATGCTGGGGTTGAGGTTTTCATTAACCTTACTGAAGATCAATCCGGAAAAAATAATTCCGATGCTCGACTTGATCAGTATGACAAGTTTGTCGCTGATCAGGCAATTGTGGAACGCTATCCGATACGCGATCTTGGTCTTCCGACAGATGAAGAAATGGTCGTTGTGTTGGATGCAATTGACAGTCACTTGGCAGATGGAAAAGTTGTTTATCTGCATTGCTGGGGTGGATTTGGAAGAACGGGAACGGTTCTTGGTTGCTGGCTTCGACGAAATGGTCTTGCCACAGCAGGCAATGTTCAAAGACTTATCGATGAGCTACGAACAGGGGCTGTTGATGGGCAGCACCGTTCATCTCCTGAGATGCCTGAGCAACGCGATTTCATTAAAACATGGTCTGAACATAAATCCGATGCCCCAAATTCATTCAAAAATTACGATCTATACACGAGTAAAGTCGTGGGTTCTCTTCTTGGCGGAGCGATCGGCGATGCTCTAGGAGCAGCGCTTGAATTCCATACGTTAAAGGAAATCGAAGAAGTTTTCGGCAAAGGAGGCGCTACCACTTTTACTCCTGCTTATGGGCACGATGCACCAATAACCGATGACACGCAAATGACGTTGTTTACTGCCGAAGGATTGATCGAATCATCAAAAAACGGTACTGATCCAATTACTGAGGTTTGGGAAGCATACCGCCGCTGGTATTACACACAAAGAGACTGGGCAGAATTTGATACAGTCCCTCCACACATCGATCCCTCATTTGGATTATTAAATATCCCCGCTCTTCACAATCGTCGCGCTCCTGGGCGTACGTGCACCAGTTCTATAAAAAGCGGGATACCTGGTTCTACCTCGTCTTCGTTGAATAACAGTAAAGGCTGTGGTGGGATTATGCGAGTGGCTCCAGTTGGATTTTTTGCCTCAACCACTGAAGAAGCGTACCACATTGGATGTGAGACCGCTGCGCTAACACACAGTCACCCTGATGGGTGGATACCAGCGGGAGTTCAAGCAGTAATAATTCATCGCATCCTGCAAGGAGATGCACTCCTTGACGCTATTATTTCGGGCCGCCACATGGCGTCCGAAGACCCTCAAGGGGAAAATGTGGTTAAAGCCATTGACGCTGCCGTTGATCTCGCTCTAAACAATCCTTCCGGAAAGTTAGATGGGTGGGATTTAGAAACCCTTGGAGGAGCATGGGTTGGTGAAGAAGCTCTGGCGATCACCATCGCTGTTGTTTTAGCAGAAGAAGATATAAATGAAGCGCTTCTTCTTTCTGTGAATCATTCGGGTGATTCGGACTCAACAGGGTTAATGGTTGGGAACGTTCTCGGTGCTCTTCATGGAGTTTCTGCGTTACGTCCTTCATGGTGTGAAGAAGTAGAACTTTCTAAAGAAATAGTTGAGCTTGCCCAAGAGCTAGCCCAAATCACTAGATAAAGAAGTGTGGGCCGGGTGGGGATCGAACCCACGACCGAGCGATTATGAGTCGCTTGCTCTAACCACTGAGCTACCGGCCCAACGGCATTCTCGCAGACTTGACATGAAAACCAACTATTATGCTTCAACATCCTGGGTAAAAAATAAGAGCGATTCTCAAATAATCAGTACTTTCTCATAGATGAACTAAAATTTCTATAACTAATTATTGGAGGACTCAATGTCAACTTATACCTGTGATGCGTGTGGAATGTCAGTAAATGCGAGTTGTGGTTGCTGCAACGAACCTTTAGTGAACGGAATTCTTACTAAAGACGATGGTTCCACTGTTCAAGTATCAATGTGTGTGAACGATGAAAGTAAGAAGATTAAGTCACCAATGTGCTGTGGCGCTGATATGAGTTGCTCTATCGGGTAACAAAATAACTGTTAGTTATTTTTAATTGTCATTCCGCCATCAACCATCAGAAGATGGCCAGTGATATACGAAGACGCTGGTAGCGCTAGGTGCAGTACTCCGTGAGCTAGTTCCTCGGGGTGACCATAACGCCTGAGTGGCACTCGACGTCTTGCGAATTTCGTTTTCATCTCTTCTGGTATCGCTTCGGTCATGCCGGTATGTATCGGTCCTGGCCCGACAGCGTTCACGGTGATTCCTTCGTCTCCTAATTCAACGGCGAGTGAACGGGTTAGTCCAACTACCCCGTGTTTTGCTGCGGTGTAAGCTGACGATGTTGGAGAGCCTCCCACTCCTTCTGTAGAAGAGATATTTATTATCCGAGGGTTCTTAGCTTCTCTTAAGTGCGGCAGGGCTTCTCGTATTGTTTTTACTTGAGCTGTGAGCATTACAGCGAGAGATATGTCCCATCCTGCTTCGTAATTCGGATCATCAATTGAGGTGCTTGCAGATAACCCGGCATTATTAATGAGAACGTCTAGTCGCGGTGAGTTCTCTTCCCCCCAGAGGGCAACTTCATTAATGACTTTTTTGATTTGCTCGGAGTTAGTTACATCTAATTCCCATCCTTTAGCTACACCATTTTCAGAAGCTATTTCTTCAACAACTGCCTCAACTCTTTCTTCTCCTAGGTCTGTTACTGCTACTTTCGCTCCTTCTCGTGCAAAGAGTTTTGCGGTAGCTCGCCCAATACCAGAAGCTGCTCCAGTTATAAGCACCACGTGACCTTGAACAGATCGTGACAGGTTTGTGAATTCTGGATTATCCATATGAAAGTGTCTCACTTTTCTTTTTTCTACCCATACCGGGCAGTCTTACATTTAGTTCTGTTCTTCTTCATTTAAGTCGGCGACGATGTCTACGATTTGGCCGAGACTGTCTAAGCGTTCTTGTTGGTCTATTCCTTCGGGTTGAACTCGTAAAACAGTGATTCCTGCGTTTTTGTAAGCGCGGACACGTTCAGTTACTTGTTCTTTTGTTCCTAAGAAGTTGGTTTGTAAAACGAGTTCATCGGGTACCGCTGCAGTAGCTTCTTCTCGTTTTTTTTCTATCCAAAGTTTTTGAACATGTCTGGCTTCTTCTTCGAATCCTGCTCTTCGGTATGCGTCGTTATAGAAATTTGTTGTCGGGGAGCCCATAGCTCCAAGAGTGAAGGCAACACCAGGGCGGCGTGGAGCGAGCAACGCTTCTAGGTCGTCGCCGAATTGGACCGCTCCCCCGGCTTGATATTCGATACTGTTTGCTTTGCGCCCTGACAATTCCGCGGCTTTTTGTACATGTCCGAGTGTTGCTTCATCTCCACTTGGGACAAAAGATGTTCCGACCCAACCATCAGCTACTTCTCCGGTGTATGCGAGGGATTTGGGTCCGAGTGTTGCCAGCCAAATCGGAATTTGTTCGTTTGGCCTTTGAGCTAGACGCAAGGATTTTCCTTGTCCGCCGGGGAGAGGGAGTTCATGGTGTTTTCCTTGATAGGAGATTTTCTCTCCGGCAAATGCTTGCCGGACGATATCTACTGTTTCTTTTAGCCTTGAGAGGGGTTTGGCGAAGGGAACTCCATGGAGGCCTTCAACTACTTGTGGTCCGCTGACTCCTAATCCTAGGATGAATCGATCATCGCTTATAGCGGCGAGCGACAATGCAGTCATAGCGGTCATAACTGGTGCACGAGCAGAGATTTGCAAGATGCCAGTTCCGAGTTGCACTTTTTTTGTTACAGCGGCGAGGTACGACAAAGTGGTGACTCCGTCCATACCCCATGCTTCGGCGCTCCAAATAATGTCCACGCCCATTTGTTCTGCTTCTAGAAGAAATTCGACTTGCGTGTCCCAGTCTCGTTTAACTCCAGAAGCAGGTCCGCCGTACCCGATCGCTACCTTCATTCGCTTACTTTCATATTTTGTTTTCTTGGATTTCTTAAAAGGTACCCCCAAATAGACTTTCTTCTATTATTCGGTAACGTTGCAGGAATGCGCTGGGGAATAGTTGGGCACGGGTCAATAGCTAAAACATTCATGAAGGCTGCTCGGGGTATTGGGCACTCTGTTGACATAGTTGTGGGTCGAGATGCTGAACGTGCATCTAACTTTTGTGAATCACATGATGTGCCGGAAAGTTCAACTGACTTATTGTCTCTTGTCGGTAATGTTGATGCTGCGTATATTGCTGTTCCTCATAGCGGCCACTGCTCGGCTGCCGTTCCTCTGTTAGAAGCTTCTGTTCCGGTGCTATGTGAGAAACCGCTTGCGGTTAATGAATCTGAAGTCGTCAAAATGATTGAAGCTGCGAAATCTACGGAAACTTTCTTCATGGAGGCGATGTGGACTCGTCATTTGCCGGTATATGAAAAAGTTCTCTCCTGGCTACGAGAAGGAAAAATTGGAAGAGTGACTCTGGTTGAAGCCTCTTTTGGTTTTAATGCTCCTTATGAACCGAAGAGTCGACTGTGGAACCCTGATTTAGCTGGCGGAAGTTTGTTAGATGTAGGGATTTATACTTTGACGTTGGCGGACTTGGTTTATGGGGGTCTACCAGAAGAAGTTTCCGCTGAGGCGGAGCTTTCTCCTGAGGGGATTGACGCTCACCTTGGGCTTTTAGCTAAATACCCTGGTGGTGGTCTTGCCCGCCTCGGTTCTGCCATAAACGCTGCGATTGGATTCTCGGGGAAGATTGTTGGAACCGAAGGTGTGATAGAGATTCCGTTTTTTTGGCAAGCAGAAAAAGCGACTCTTGATTCCGATTCTTCGTCGGAAGAGTTTTCTGCTCCTCATGAAGTCAATGGTTTTGAGTATCAGATACGAGAGGTTGAACGATGCTTGGGTTCTGGTTTGACCGAAAGTCAGGTTGTTTCTTTTGATTGGTCTGTTTCGATGATGCGTTTGATGGATCAGATTCGGTCGCAAATTGGTGTTGTATATCCCGCAGATTAAGGAGTTCATTAATGGATAAGCGAGAAATAGTAGGTTTACCTCTTTCGGTGCCTTCAGTGATTCAAGGGGCGACTCCTCTTTTTGGGCAAACTCTGGTTGAAGAGCCGGAACGTTTACTTGATGATGTTTTCTCTACTGGCATTAATGCTTTTGATAGTGGCCTTACTTACGCAGACGAGGCAGGATCTTGTGATGAACGGCTTGGTGGGTGGATTACTTCGCGTGGCGTTCGTGAGGAAGTAACGATTATTGGTAAGGGGTGTCATCCCGGGCCGCCTGATTGGTCTGCTTCGCGTGTCACCCCGGAGAATGTTGCTAAAGATGTTTCTATTTCTTGTAGCCGTATGGGGGTTGATCGGATCGATCTTTGGCTTTTTCATCGTGATGATGAAAGTGTGCCTGTTCCAGAACTTGTTGATGCTGCCTCCCATGAAGTTTCTGCGGGCAATATTTGTGCGTGGGGTGTTTCAAACTGGTCTTTTGCTCGCCTAAAGGCAGCGGTTGATTATGCAGAAGAAGCAAGGTTGGTTTCTCCGTGTGCTACCAGTCCTCATTTTTCTCTGGTTGATCAGTTAGCGGAACCTTGGCCGGGTGTTACTACTATCACTGGGGGTACGCATGGTGATGCACGGCAATGGTTTGAAGAAACAGGGTTGCCAGTGTTGGCTTGGTCTTCTTTAGCGAGTGGGTTTTTGACTTCTTCCTTTGATTCGAGTCTCGCTACCTTTTCTGAAACAGTGCGTTGCTATGGGTCTGAAGAAAACATGGATCGCCGTGCGCGTGCTGCTTCTCTCGCTGCGGAGAAGGGGTGTGATCTTGAGCAGATCGCGGTTGCTTATATTTTGGCTGCTCCATTTCCTACTTTTGCGACGTGTGCGGCCCGGTCGCTTAGCGAAGTGGAAAAGAACGTCGCTGCTAGTGAAATACAACTCACTGGCAGCGAATATTCGTGGCTTCACGACGGCAACTAAATTTAAAGTATTTTCTTGAAATTGTCTCTTTTCTCTTCCCGATATTAAAGTCTAAGCAATCTAAAAAAGGAGAAGAGTATGAAAGTTGTTCACACAACAGCTTGGGATGTTCGCCCAGGTAAAGTTGCCGAATTTATGACGAATTGTCAACAGGCTTCGGAAATTCAACGCCGTCATGGTGTTGAGGCAATCCATCTTGTTCAAAGTTTCGCTGGTCCACTACCAGTAATGACTTATGCCATGGTTTTTCCTGATGGAGAAACGTTTGGAAAATTTATGGACAGCATGCCAGCAGACCCAGAATGGGTTGCTTTCATGGCTGCGGCTTCTGCTGATCCCTCTGCAAAGATGGTTTCACAGTCTTTCGGTCAAGACTTGATGTCTTAAAAGATTTTTAGAAAGGTAAAAATGGTTATTACACAAGTAACTACGTGGACAGGAACTCCAGGTGGTATGGAACTATTGGAAGCAGCAGCAAAAGATTCTGCTCCGATACATGAGTCCCTCGGAGCAAAGAATCCTCGGTTAATGAGAGGCATGGGTTTCAATACTGCCGCTTATTACGTTCTTGAATTTGATTCAATGGAGGCCTACGGAGCTTTTTGCGATGCTCTCCTTCAACACGAATGGTGGGATGTAACCGCTGCGGCTTTAGCCGAGACCTATCCTGACCTTAAGATGTCGTCCCAAGATGTTTTCTACGACGGTTTAACTAGAAAATAGGACCTCGTCTAAATCTTTACGTTTCAAGTCGGGTACTTTCACTCCTTTGAGTGGGTACCCGACTGGAAACAAAACAAATGGTCTTTCATTTTTTGGACGGTCAAGAATTTCGTTGAGGAAGTTCATTGGGGTGGGGGTGTGTGTCAAGGTGGCTAAGCCCATGTGATGAAGCGCTGCGATGAAGAATCCTGCGGCGATACCACAACTTTCTTTGACGTAATAATTCTTAGAAGTGCTTTCATCAACGTTTGTTTCATACCTTTGCTCAAATAGGACTACGATCCATGGGGCTATTTCAAGGAATTCTTTATGATGGTCGGTTCCTAGGGGGGCGAGAGCTTCTTGCCATTCTTTATTCATCCGATTTTCAAGGTAATTTATTTCTTCTTCTTTCTCTGCTGCTACCCGTATTGCGTGTTTGATTTCAGGGTTTTGTGTAGCTACGAACGTCCACGGTTGTTTGTGCGCTCCGGAAGGTGCGGTGGATGCTGTTTTTACCGCTGTTTCTATGAGGCTCTTTGGAACGGGGTCTGAGCTAAACATGCGAACGCTTCTTCTACGTTCCATTTGTTCATAAAAACCATGACTGCGGTTCCGCATTTCTTCTTCGGTGAACCGTTCATGTTCATAATGCACAAACGGGTATTGAGATTCGAGTTCTGATGATGGATAAGGGTGTTCGTAATGCTCTGCCATCTTTCTGTTGTAGCAGAGAAATTATGAAGTTCTGAACCTTTAGGGTGCGTCTTGCCAGGAATTTATTCCGTTTTCTAAATGTCGTGCTGAGGAACGGTAGCAAGCTTTAGAAACATACGGGTCTATTTCTTTTGCGCGAAGTAAACACAGTTCTGCTTTAAATACTTTAGCTTCAAGTACTTCTGGAAGATCTGAGTCCGATAAAGCAAGTAAATCGATGACATGAAGTGCGAGTTGTATGTCTCCTTGTTCAGCGATTTCTTTCGCTCGTGCTAAAACTTTTTCTGGTTGACCTATCGCACTTAAAACTGCTTGAGCGGCTTCTTCCGGCGCAGACGGATGCAAATTAGTTGGGTTGCGGTCCCACCAACCATTTTCTTCGCGATATAAATCTCTGACTATATATTCAGGGCACCCATAATTTGGGGTCATCCAGGGCTCATTAAACATTTCCTCTGGGTAGGTCATATCCGCGAGTATCTCTCGTTCGCTCATACCTTTGTTAAGCCGTTCAACAACTTCGTCCCGTAACCATCGAAGAGATTCAGCAGTTTTTTCCAACCGGTGACGTACTTCCTTGGCTCCGTTTATGATCGGCCCGAATTCAGTGACTAGAACCTCTGCGTCTAAGGCGGCAAGACGGTCTAGAGAGTCAGCCCAACGAATAGTGAATCGTTGAGTTCGAAGCGGAGTCCCGATGTTAGGGATCGCGTCACCGGGGGTGCAGGCCCCTCCGTAAACTAAGCCGTCGTCAGGGAACCAAAGAGCGATCGCGTCGTCTGTTTCAGAAGGCACCCATAAAAGTTCGATTGTTCGTGAACCTTCAGTGAGCACCATCGAATCAGCGAAGGTCTCAGTGGGTTCTGTCATACGGAAAGAAGGCAATACCGCTTCATAGGAGACGCCTTTCCGTCCCGGGAACTGAATTGCCGCCATGCGAGCTTGATGGGTCAGCGTCTCTTTGTATCTGCTGTATCTCCGTAAAATATTTTCGTGGGCGACAAGACGCGGTGGGCTCTCCCCACGTTCTTCACAGTGGTTAAGCCACATACCAACTTCGCTGTTGTACCCCATATGGCCATGGCTGTAACAAATGGCATGTAACGGAGATTCTGTGGCCTTGCGGAGATATTCGATCATTCCGGGGGTGGTGAATTGTGATCCGGCATCTACGAGAACAAGCCCAGCGTCTGTTTCAGCGACAAGGGCGTTACCCATTCCCGGTAAAACATAGAAGCCGACACCGAGATCAGCTCCTACTGATTGTGCAGCTAAAACCCGATCTGAAGGTTGGTTCGAAGACATTATTCAATATTAGAGGTGAAACGATGTTTTCGTTGCCAACGATTTCCGTCGTGTTGTCGTATCACCCGACCAGGTGCACCTACCACAACTGAATTGTCAGGAACATCACTGGTCACCACTGAGTTTGATCCAACAACAACATGTTTACCAATTTTCACTCCGGGGAGGATCACAGCTCCTGATCCAATCCAACTTCCTTCGCCGATAGAAACTGCTTCTTCGTTTGGTGTTTGTGTGCCGATTGGCTCTTCAAGGTTTTCGTAACCGTGGTTCTGATCAGTGATGTAGACGTTCATACCGGTAAAAACATCGTCTCCTATCTCGATAGACCAATGCCCGATGATTGATGAACCTCGCCCAATTAGGCAACGGTCCCCTATTTTTACAACTGGGTTTGTAAGCATTTCTTGATTTGGACCCATTCCTGCTGAGAGAGTCACATAAGAAGAGATCATCGTGTTCTCCCCTATCCATATCCATTCTTCGCCGAATCCTGCACCCGTGGGCCATCCAATTGCTGATCCTTCTCCAAAGCGACCAAACCGGCGCCCTTCTCGGCTATCTGGACCGATGATAGACATGCGAGTTAGCGCGGTTGACAGACGCCTAAACAGACTTGCTGTCAATGTTTGGATTTTTATTTTTATACCCATCGTTCACGGACCTTATCGGTTGTTCTACGGTAGGTTATGGCCAGAAACGACCAATTTCTTTCTTGTGGACCTAAATGTCGAATTCCGATTTCAGATATTTCCTGGAAATTCGGTCCCGCGGGCGGCCCTGGTGGGCAGCATGCCAACCGCGTAAATAGCCGAGTTGACGCTTCACTTGATTTAGCAAACGCTCATGGCATTGAAGAAGATGTCAGAAAAGTGCTTCTAAACAAACTTGGTTCAGTTGTGAAAGTCTCTGTTGATCGTCATCGTTCTCAGTTTCAAAATAGAGAACTTGCGCTGAAACGTCTTGAATCTAAACTCAAAGATGCTCTTGTCGAGTTGGTTCCACGACGTAAGACCCGACCAACAAGAAGTTCTGTTGAAAAACGATTAAAAAACAAGCGTGAACAAAGCGAGCGTAAAGCAAACAGGCGTCGTTTATGGGATGACTAATTAGCGAGAAGCGATTGGGCGTACCAAGAAGCAAATCTTGCAACACTTGGCTCTAAGTAGGAGTATCTTCCCTGTTGAGCAAACGGTGATTTCATACCGGCGTGTTGTTGTTCAAGCATTGGTATGTCTTCCTCTAGCGCTGCCTCAAATCTTTCATAATAAATTTCAGATTTTTCTTCAAAATCTTCTTCATCAATTGTGCTTTGAGGGAAACAGACCGTCATCGCACAACTACTTCGATCAGCTGACTCTGGATATATCTCATACATCCACATTGCATCGGAACCAAAAGCAGTCACAATATTTGGAAACATCCACGAGTACCGAACTCCCGAACGCAGTCTGCCGGTAAGCGTTTCCATCACGGGCAATTCTTGACCTGTTCCTTGCTGCTCATCCAAGAGGCCACCTGTACCTTCAGTCGTTCCAAAATGAGTAGCAAAAGCTCCATTCACTTCTTCAGCTTGATCTGGTTCGTTATAGGTAGTTCCGATACTGACCGGGTGAACATAAGGGAGGTGATAGTACTCGTTGAACACTTCAGCGAAAGCTTTCCAGTTGCAATCTACGGTGAATTCTCGACGGCGAGTAGTAACAAGTTCTTCTGCCGGCCACGGTGCATGAACGTCTTTGAAGTCTCCCAGCCAAGTATGAAGGTTTGTTGGGTTTTCTTCCAAACTTAATAAAACAAACCCGTGTGTTTCTTCTAATGCAAACTCTTTAAGTCCGAAATCTTCTTGTTCGAAACCGGGAGTTTTATTCATGCTGGGGGCTCCTATGAGTCTTCCGTCTAACGCATAAGTCCAGAAATGAAAGCGACAACGAAAGCGAGAGCATGTTCCTTCTCCGGTCATAATTTGAGAAGAGCGATGCCGGCAAGTGTTAGCGAAGGCCCGCAGTTTATTATTTTCGTCTCGCGTTACAACGACGGGAACCCCGCCTATTTCAAGAGCGGAATAGTCTCCTGGATTTTTCCATCGATCAGAACGACCCAGACCTACCCAACCTGAACGGAAGAGAAGGTTTTGTTCTATCTCATAAATTCCCGGGTCTACATAACAAGCAGCAGGGAGAGTATGTGCATCTTCTGGTGAAGCAACACACCTTTCTAACCCCTCTTTAATTTCAGTTGCAATCCCAACCATTGAAGAAAAACTAAAGCAAACAAGGCATGTATACAAATATTTTAGAAGTTATTCTCGGAATCATTTTTTACCCTTCTCGTTCAGGGTGAACAGAATTGCTATTGTTTCTTGACGACTATTCCTTTATTTAAGGCCCAGTTATGACTAACTCTGCAGCAGTAAAAACTTCAAAGTCAAAATTCTGGTTTGGAGGTTTAGATGGACTTCGTGCTTTTGGCGCCTTATTGATCGTTGTTCATCACGCCGGATTCTCTAGCGGCTTAACTTTCCGTAATGATTTTTTTGGTCAGTTTTTTAGCCGTATGGATATTGGTGTCTCAATATTCTTCGTTCTTTCAGGATTTCTTCTCTTCCGACCATTTGTTCTTAATCAATTTGAAGAAACCTCTTCCGATAAGATCGGTCATTTCTGGATTCGCAGGATTTGCCGTATCTACCCTGCTTATTGGCTAGCTTTACTTGTTCTTCTCGGTCTTGGCGCCATCCAATTAATTGGAGCTGGTCAAGTGACCATGGCTTTGTCTCTGACGCAAATTTATGATCCAACTTGGGGTTTATTTGGAATTAGTCAGGCTTGGAGTTTGGCCACAGAACTAAGTTTCTATTTGCTTCTTCCTTTGTTCGCCCTTTTCGCTAGACGACTAACAAGAAATAAATCGGTTGATAACCAAGCACGCTTCTTGATCCTGCTTTGCTTTGGATTGAGTTTCTTTAGTTACGTTTTCCGATTTGTGTTAACAAAAATTGCCCCTGATTCTGGAAGTTGGTGGGCTTCAGGTGCAGATCTTTGGATGCCGTCTTATTTAGACACTTTTTCTATCGGTATGGTCTTAGCAGTTGTATCAGCTTGGGAAACTAAGCAACCGAAAGTTAGAAGAGCGACAGAATTTTTTGTACGTCAACCTTTCTTGTGGTGGGTCATTGGCGCAGCCTTGTTTTGGCTGGTTTCTACTCAATTAAATTTGCCACGTGGGTTTGGTAGTGAGCCCTGGTTTCTGAATTTGAAAACTCATATGGCTCGACAGACCCTCTATTGGATTATCGGGGCTTGTTTGTTGATTCCACTTGTTTTCAAGTCCAGCGCCTCAAACAAGATTTTAGATTTCTTTTCATCACGTCCAATGGCATATCTCGGATCTATTTCATACGGCATATACCTATGGCATCAGGGGTTCTTGACTTGGGCGCATAGTTGGCTGGACTGGCCGGAACTTACAGGAAATTTCTTCTCGTTGCTTCTAATAAGTATTTGTGGATCTGTTCTTGTCGCTGGCTTAAGTTACCGGTTTTTTGAAGAACCTTTAAATGCAAAGTTGAGACATCAACTACAGCATTAGTTTCCTTAACACCAAATTGCGCTCTCATTCAGGTAAACTAGTTTGTGTTCCAGTGATTTATTGCTGGAAGGTTCGCGGACAGGTGTAGTTATTCGTCAAGTGAGCCACCTAACCATCTATCTCGATCTTCAAAAGAGCGCGAACTTATAGCTACCGCTGACGCGGGCAAAGGAAAACATGACTTTAACTTTTTCAGAAATAGGTGTTCCCGCGTCTATTTGTAACGACTTGGAACAAAGGGGTATCCATAAACCTTTTGAGATTCAATCAGCAACGATCAGTGACTTACTCGCCGGAAAAGACGTTTGCGGTCGCGCTCCTACTGGATCAGGGAAAACTCTGGCATTTGGTATTCCGCTGATCGTTTCTTCTAAACGCTCACAATCCAAATATCCTCACGCCTTAGTTTTATCTCCAACTCGTGAACTTGCAGAGCAAATTTATACAGAATTGCGTTCCCTCTCACGCGACGTTCGCGTTGGAGTTGTTTACGGCGGTGTTGGATATGGCGCCCAACTACACACCCTAAAGAAGGGAGTAGACATACTCGTAGCTTGTCCGGGGAGACTTGAAGATCTAATTCAACAAAAAGCGGTAAATCTCTCCTCGGTGGAAAAAGTCGTACTCGACGAGGCTGACCGTATGGCAGACATGGGATTCATGCCCTCTGTTAATCGTTTACTCCACCAAACCAGCAAAGAGCGTCAAACCGTTTTATTCTCTGCGACTTTAGATGGAGATGTTGCACAACTAATTAAACAACACCTAAATAATCCAGTCACTCATACGGTAGGTAACGAAACCCCTGACATAACTGCAGCCCATCACTTCTTTTGGAAAGTAGATAAAAGCAATCGCCTTGAAATAGCAGCTGAAATTCTTAACTCTGCTTGGCCAGCTATCGTCTTCTGTAGAACCCGACATGGAGTTGATCGTCTTACAAAACAAATGTCAAAATCAGGAATCAAAGCAGCCGCTATCCACGGTGGTCGCAGTCAAAACCAAAGATCTCGAGCGCTCAACGATTTCACAAAGAATAAAGTGCAAGTTCTGATTGCAACAGATGTTGCAGCTAGAGGAATACATGTAGATGATGTTGTTGCTGTAATGCACTTTGACCCTCCTGAGGATCACAAAGCCTACATTCATCGATCTGGACGAACAGCTAGAGCTGGAAGAAACGGAATTGTAATTTCTTTGCTTTTACCAAACCAAATAAAAGAAGCAAAAAGAATGCAACAAAAAATCGACCTACAGGAAGAAATTTCCTCGCCTACCCCACATTGGCTGAAGGACTATCTTCCCCCTATTCAAAAATCCTTACCCGAGAACAAAAAAAATAAACCAAAGAACAACACTTCTACTTCTGATAATCCTCCAAAAAAACAAAAGAAATCTGCTCACTTTCAGGAGACTAAAAAAACTCAAAATCGAAAAAAACAGAACAAGAAAAAACCGAGACAAAAAGACAGGCATCTAGCTGCAGTGGGACCCAATGGACCTAACCGTAAAGCTCGCCGCGCCCACCTCCAAAAAAATTCTGCGTATGAGGATGAACGGTTATTGCCTACTTCTCGCGTAGACTTTGCTCATCGTGCCAACCACGGCTCGGTTAATAAATCAAAGAAAGTGAATACCATGCCACGTGGCACAGTAAAGTTTTTTAATTCTGAAAAAGGATACGGATTCATTTCCGTTGAAGAAGGCGAAGACGTCTTTGTTCATTATTCAAATATTGATGGTTCCGGCTATAAAAGTTTGGACGAAGGACAAGAAGTAGAATTTGAAGTTGGCGAAGGACGCAAGGGCCCAGAAGCCCTCGAGGTTCGTAAAGTCTGAACAAATACGTTTAGTAATAAGTTGAAACCCTGATTAATGTCAGGGTTTCTTTATTGACAACGACAATTTAGTTCACCCAGACGCGAAGGCACCCGTCTCCATCTTGAGACGGGCGCAATCCAGAGATCACTATTTGATCCCCGAGTTAACGATTCCCTACGGGAGACGCTTGAGTTTCCGTCAAGCACGTACACCCAATCGTGAACTGCTTCCATTCTCGCGTTGAATAACGAGAGATGCAAAAATATTTCTCCCTTTGCTTTAATTTGCCTCTAACAGTAAGTTCCTTTAGCAGAAACAAAGGAGCACACTAGTGGGAACTCAGTGGATAATCGAAGGAACTATTGATCCGAGATGGCCAATAAACACTCGGGGGAACGTGGGTGAAGTATTCCCCGAAGTAGTTACTCCCTTAAGCTATAAATTGGGTGTACTTTCTGGCGAAAAAGCTTGGCGAGAGGCTTACCGAACTCTTGGTTTATTGAAATCAAATGATTTCTCTTCATCAGATCCTGTCATCATCGGCCTTTACGGAGGATATGTCTACTTAAACCTTTCCTATTTACGAATGATGGGTGTTCGCGCTCCAGGTAGTTCAGCAGAAGCTATCGATGTCTCTTTCTTTGGTGAAGGCAATCCGCCCAAATATGTTCCAAAGAAAGGTGATAAGAGTTTTTTCTCTTCACTAAAGATTCTGAAAGTAGTTCTCAATGCATTAAATGCAGACGAATTGCCTGACATCGTTACAGAGAGTTTTGAAATAGCTTCAGAGTACGAGAAAAAACGCCCCTCACTTGACGCGCCTGATAAGGAATTGATTGATTTTCTTCACACCTTTCCCGATGCCTTCTTCCCTGCTTTCAGGAACCATATGCTTTCTTCAGCTCTCGCTGCTGTTGTATCAGGGACTCTCGCTGATGCAAGCGCTGCTGCTGGAGAGCCTGGGCTAGTCACACATTTGGTTGGGGCTTCAGGAGATGTGCATTCTGCACAATATTCAAACGATCTTTACCGGATAGCGAAGTTTGTAAAAGAGATGCCTGTTGTTGATGCGGAATTTGATTTAGGAGTAGAAGGATTATTGGAGCGTCTAGAAGGCAAGCCAGAAGCTGAAAAGTTCTTTGATTTGTTTCAGGATTTCATAGATGCGCATGGCCATCGCGGGCCAAACGATTGGGAAATTTCTTCAAGGAATTGGGAGAACACACCCGAATTAGCGTTAATGGCACTAGATCGTATGAGAATTGCAGAACATGATCTTTCGCCTTCTCTTCGACTCGAAGATAATGAGCAGAAACGCTTAGCTGCAGCAGAAAAAGTTCGTCCTCATCTTGGTTTATTGGATCGAATCCAGTTTGATAAGGCACTCAAAGCTGCTCCTTTTTGGGCACAAGCACGCGAAGCTACTCGTGATCGCGCTGTTCGAGTCAATCTTCCAGCGAAACAGGTGTATCGCGAATTGGTTAGAAGAGCAGCTGAGCGTGGCGGCAACCCCGATCCTGTAAGAGTGGCTCTACTAGATCCTTTTGAAGAACTTCCAGATTACTTAGAGAGTCCAGAGAACTATGTTTCAGTAATTCAGGAAAGGGGCATTCTTTTTGATCGTTTTTCTGAAATCACTCCCCCGTTCTTTATCAGTTCCCAAGAGGAGGTTCTCACCCTCGAAGAGTTAGAGAAAATAAAAGAGTCGGTTGACGCCATTCAGCCCAGTAAGACGGGGGATGTTCTCGTTGGTAATGCGGGTAGTAGTGGGATAGCTAGAGGTCGAGCCCGTATCGTTATGGATCCTGCTGATGCTCTGAACCTAGAACCTGGTGACGTCCTTGTCGCTCCATTAACTGATCCTGCATGGACTCCATTGTTTCTGCCCGCGGCAGCGGTTGTTGTGAACGTAGGGGCGTTGATGTCTCATGCGATTATTGTTTCTCGGGAACTTGGCATTCCTTGTGTTGTTGCCGTAGAAGGCGCTACAGAAAAAATTCCTGAAGGAGCAATGGTTGAAGTGGATGGGACTGCTGGCACGGTCACGCTACTCAGCATCTCAGAATCCTAAGTCATCGTTCTCGTGGTATTTCGTTTCAAAGAATTCAAAGTTTCGAATGCGGTCATGTAGCCAAGATTCATGAGTTGTGGCGCTTCACGAAAATCGTCATCTATTCCATGGTTATCAAGAGGTAAACGAAAATGTATTACCTCTATTCCCTCAGGTATGTCTCTCCACTCCTGACGTGTTACCTCTGCCGTAGCGGCTCGGAATCCGGTCATCATAATTGACAAAGCTGTTTGTTTTTCCGGTGGTAGAAAGCCCGCAGCTACATCAAAAACAACAAGTCGTGCTGGACGTAAAGAACATGCGTACCGTAGTGGAATATTTGAAACGACCCCTCCATCAAGGTGATAGTCACCGTCAGAAAGTTCTATTGCTGGTAAGGCGCCTGGCATCGCTGCTGAGGCACAAAGCAAGTCAACCGCTGGTCCTTTACGCCACCAAACTTGCCTCCCTGAAGATGCCGCTGTAGTGGCTAAATGGAATGGAATTTTGGTTTGACTTATATCTTGAACCGGGATGTTCTCTGAAATAAGTTCGCGGAGCCGTTCTCCATTGTCGAAACTCGGTTTTCCGCGAATAATGGCAGCAAGGTTACGCACGAGACTCCCTCGAATGGGTGACTTCTCCGCTGTTTTTTTCCATACCTCTTCTAAAACACTTATTTGCTGCAAAGTTGGGTTCGAAGCTAAAGACAAACCATTGAGCGCTCCAGCGGAAACTCCAACTATCTGGTCTGGGAATATTCCTTCTTCTAATGCGGCGCGGAGCATGCCTACTTGTGCGGCTCCTCGTACTGCCCCACCGGAAAGAACAAAAACGGTACCTTTGCCTCTTCGTTGAAGGAAGCCCCGCGTAATTCTCTTAAGAGGAAAAGTTCTGCGCATCATTTAATAGTAAATCGAGATAAGAAAATTTATTCAAAGATTGGGTCATCTTCTTCAGAAACATCTAATTTCTTGGCACTTACTCGTTGCCTTACTACCAATAACGCAACTGCGACACCTACAGCAATACCAATTATTGTTCCTGTATTTGAACTACTGCTACTCCCGGAAGACATATCTGCAGTAGCGCTTAAACTTCCAGATTCTTGTTCATCAAGTAGATCTATGTTCCACGTGAGGGTGGAACCTTCTAAGGAGTCAGCATTGTGGGCAGTCACTTCACCTGGCAGAGTTACAGCAACAACAAACTCAGGTTCTGGGATATCAAATATTTCCATCATTTGTTGGAATTCAATTCCGTCGCTTTCAGCGTCTTCCGACATTCCACCTAGCCCAAGTTCCCCTATATCCATTTCCATTGAAAATGTGATTTCATCGCCTGCTACGGTGAAAGAAGGAGCAGCTTCATCTTCACTATCAGGGACTTTAAAGTCTTGGAAAGTGCCAATAAACGAATAACCGCACCAATCGTCATCTTCAAAAAGGGTTACTTCATCTGCTCCCTCCGGCGGAGCGACTCCCATTTCATCTTCGGTTACTTGTGAGCAGAAATCACCAGTGTCTTCACCACTCATCTCTGCAATCTGAGCAATTTTTTTACTGAAAAGAAAACTTCCCTCCATTGTTCCATTGCCATCTTTACCTACTTCAAGTGACATGGTCACCTTCATACAAGAGGTCAGGATCAAAAGTACAGAAAGGAGAATCGAAATAAGGCCTAATTTTTTCATGGTTTAATCCTAGACCATGCACTAAGTTCTTTCTGTGAAGAAACTTCTTTATCTCTTACTTTCTGTATTCCTGACTTATGGATGTTCGAACTCTTCGGGTGGTTCGGATCAAGAAGGTGTGAATCTGCCTTCAACCTCGACTACTGAGCCTTCTCTTTCTTCAACTTCTACACCATCACAAGTTTCAACAACTGTCACTTCCCCCCCTACAACTCTTGCTACTACTACCACAACCGCTCCTTTAGCTAAATGCAGTGAAGACGGCCATGGCCTACCTGAATATGCGGATCCTTTGAGTTCTCATCAAATTTGGATTGGCCAACTTGAAGACATAAGAATTGCTGACTCTGAACTTCTTATAGAGCAAGCGTCGGTAGCTGATGGATTGATGATCGGAGACACTATTCATATTTGGTGGGTAGCTGCAGAGGATCATGTGATACATCATGGCACTTTGGAAGAAGATGTGTTTACTGACCATGGTCCAATAACTGTTGATGGAGAAGTTTTTTCTGGAATGGTCGACCCTGATGTTGTTCTTATTGATGACTCAACTATTGGGTTGATTGTTTTAGATGGTTTTCTCCGACAAGGCCCCCCCGGCCCGATCTGCTACCTCACTTCTAACGATGGACAAAACTTTTCTTCGCAATACGCCCTACTTGATATGGAGGACCGGTTTGACCCGTCCGTAGTGATTATTGAAGAGACTTGGTGGTTAGCGGTTGGAATTCTGTCGGAAGAAAACCCAAAGAGTGAAATTTTTCGTAAAGAACCAGGTGGTACTTTTGAATTAATCACTGCTGTGACAGGAGGTGTTCCGGATCTGTCATATCAAGATGGAATGTTTCGTTTGCTGACGTGTTCCCTTGACGGAATGAGGCACCAAGTTTCTTCCGATGGAATGATCTGGGAGCAACTTGAAAATATCCGCACTCCTGGTTGTGATCCGTCAACAATAACTGGAAGTGACTATTTTCTTTTCAAAATGCAGGAAGGAACTCTTCCACCTTTGGATTAATTAGTGACAAATATCTATAACTAGCCGTGATGGCTCTGCAAGAGTGTACACGTTGAAAGGTGCTTCATGATCTACTCCTATTGCCCAAGTTGAGTAGCCTTCAAAATCTCCCATGAGCGATGCCTGCATCAAGTTACTTGTTCCTGCATCAGATCCATATAAATCCCGTGGCCCGTCATACCATTCTTCCTCCGGTAACGCCCATCCACTTGAAGAAAGCATCCTGATAGTCAAATACTCTAAACCTTCCACCTCTTCCGTTGGATCAAAACTCTCTTCTCCAACGTCAGAATTAATATAATTTCCAGTCCACCAGATCTCCCATCCCGTTGGAGGAGTGCTTCCGGGGCGGAATTCTAAAACCCAACGGTCATAACCATCATGTGCCCCAATCCGGGCTGTTTCCTGAATACTAGGCCCTGAAAAATCTCCTGAAGATCCAGGCCAGCCAACCGTCACTTTTGGATCAGCATCCCATGAGTCACAAGCCGATGTAGTTTCTTCTTCAACGACTTCTTCTTCAACGACTTCTTCTTCAACGACTTCTTCTTCAACGACTTCTTCTTCAACGACTTCTTCTTCAACGACTTCTTCTTCAGTCGCAGTCATTGTCGTTTCTGTAGTTGACGACACCTCTGCTGTTTCTTCCACTACAGAACTTTTGTCTGAAGAGCAGCCAAAGGCTACAAGGGCTGTTATCAAGATGAATAATATTTTTCGCATGAACCTACTTTACCTATTGAATCTGATGATTACTTTTACCTATCTTTTTGACCGTGACGCTCGGCGGCTTTACTTATGAGCACGACCACGAACCAGAGAACAAACAAGAAAATTATTGCGCTTGGATGAAGAACTCCGGTCAGGATCCCTGTAATTAACAAGCCAACGAGTAGTAGATACTGAACTAGTTTGGCTCTTCGCATGACCATCCATCGGCAGGAACATCTAGGTAAAAGAGATACTCAAAAACAGCGTCTGTTACACATTCGCTATTCCCTAGGAACGCACCATGTCCATCCCCGTTGCTTGTAATCAAAACTGCTTCCCCTATAGAGCCTGTCAACCCTCGAGCCCAATCTATGGGTGTTGCTGGATCTCCTTCTAAAGCAACCACTAAAGCGGGAGTTTCAAGGTCAGCTTCCTCTACATGCAGCGGGTCTAACGAAGGTGGCATTCCGTAACAGAATGTACTAGAACGCCAAAGAGGACCAAAATGTTCTAATTGATCAGCTATTTCATCCGCTGCTTTAGCTATTTCGCCTTGTGTAGGCCGCACTGGATCATCTGTGCAATTGACTAAAAATGAAACAGGAGACTTATTTTCATAACTTCCGTCTTCTCTCCTCCCAAAATACTCATCAAGTAAACGCTGATGTATTGTCCCTGTTCCTTCTTCCAATATTTCAATAATGCCATTCTCTAAATCTGGCCACATATAGGGACTGTAAAGAGCAGCGCCAGCGGCGAATACAAATTCTGATCCTGTAAGTTCTCGGTTATTTTCAGTTGGAACATTTTTATTTTCTAGTAGGTCATTTACTGCGAAAAATGTTTCTTCCGCTCCCCCATATTCATTTAGGGCGCAAGACATTCTGGCATCACAGTCCGCTGCAAACCTGCTCCATGCATTCTCAAAGCCAAGGCCATTAATTGGACTAAAAGCACTCGGATGATCATCGGGAGATACCGGTCCATCTAATACCATTGCTCGTACTCTTTCTGGGAAAAATGACGCGTACACCGCACCTATTCTTGTGCCATACGAATATCCCAGATAATTGATTTCCTCTGCCCCGACAGCTGCACGGATGCTGTCCATATCGCGTGCAACGTTGTTGGTGCCAACGTGGTAGAAGAGTTCGCCGCTCATTTCCATACATTCCTCTACATCCTCTACCGCTTCAACGAAAAACTCTGTTATGTCTTCACCATCTTCTGCCAACCAATTCTCGTCGCTGTCTGGATCATTGGGGCAGTTCACTTGATCGCTTGATCCAACTCCGCGTGGGTCAAACCCTATTACATCAAAATTAGGAAAAGCCCATTCCCAAACTTCACCATATTCCCCTACATATTCAACTCCTGATCCACCTGGTCCACCAGGGTTCACGAGTAGCGGACCTAAATAAGGTTCACTTGTCGCTGGTATACGAACTAACGCAATATTTATGAGCCCGTCATTTAGGTCAGAATAGTTAAGTGGAACTTGAAGATCACCGCATTCATAAATTTCGTAGCAAGTATCCCATTCAATGTCTTCAGTGGTCGTCGTGTCTGGTTGTGTCGTTGTCGTGGATTCCAGTGTTGTAGTAGAAACTGCTTCTTCTGGCTTTGTGCTGGGTTGCGATTCTGATGTTTCGCTTGAACAGGATGTAGCTAATAAAAGGATTGTTAAGCAGAGAAGAATTTTTTTTGACTTCATTTATTCCATTCCTTACACAATCGAGTCCAAGTATCCATTAAAGATTCAGGAAGCACTCTTGCTCCTGCAACTGTTGTTGAAAAATTTGTATCGCCTGACCAGCGAGGAAGACAATGAACATGGAGATGTTCAGGGATTCCTGCACCCGCAGCTTTTCCTTGATTGAGGCCAACGTTGATGCCATCGGGTTTATAAGCGTTTTCTAGAGATTGCACGGTTCTTCTAACGAGGTTCCAAAGTTCATTGTGTTCTTGGTCTGTGAGGTCAGTTAGATTCTCTACTTCTCTAAATGGAATGACCATTGTGTGCCCAGTGGTGTAAGGGTAAACATTCAGTAAGACGAAGCAGGTTTCCCCGCGGTGAATAATGAGAGTTTCTTCGTCTGGAAGACCACTTTTTTCTATGGCTGAAAAGATTGATATTCCTTCCGGGACATCAACCAACGACTGTTGATTATTTTCACCTTTTATGTATGCCTGTCTCCATCCAGCCCATAGATGTTCTAAGTTGCTCACTGGCGTTCTTCGACTTCAGCGGTTAATCGGGAAATAAACTCAGTAAACGGCAGATCGCGTTCTGGTTCGTCAGACCCACGAACATTCTCTCCTACTGTTTCGTTGGCCACGTCGTCTTTTCCTACTACGAGAACATGTGGGATTTTCTCAACTTTTGCTTCTCGAACTCTCTTACCTAAGGGGTCGGTTGCTGCTTCAATCGTGGCGCGGAATCCAGCAGTGGTTAGTTTTTGGAGTAATTCGTGGGCGTAGTCATCATGTTCTTCTGCGATCGGCAAAATCCGGACTTGTTCTGGGGCTAACCAGGTGGGGAACGCTCCTGCGTAGTGTTCTAGTAAGACTCCAAAGAATCTTTCTATCGATCCCATTAATGCTCGATGGATCATTACGGGACGATGACGATTTCCATCTGTTCCTACGTATTCGAGTTCGAAACGTTCTGGCAGATTGAAATCAAGTTGAATTGTGGAGAGTTGCCATGACCGACCAATGGCATCGGTGATGTCTACATCTATTTTTGGACCGTAGAAGGCTCCTCCTCCTTCATCAACGATGTATTCCAGATTGGCTGATTCTAAGGCTGCCCTTAGTCCATCTGTGGCTGAGTTCCAAAGTTCATCTTCTCCAACAGATTTTTCTTGTGGGCGGGTAGATAACTTGGCTTGAAAATCAGTGAACCCAAATGCTTGGAGAACGGAAAGAGTGAAATTAAGAAGAGAAGCAAGCTCTTTTCCTATGTCTTCACGAGTGCAGAAAATATGAGAGTCATCTTGGGTGAATCCACGACTTCTTAATAAGCCGTGGATAGCTCCTGAGAGTTCATATCGGTAAACCGTTCCTAATTCAAAAAACCGTAAAGGTAATTCACGGTAACTGCGTTGGCTACTCTGGTAGACCGCTACATGAAATGGGCAGTTCATTGGCTTGGGATAATAAGATGCCCCGTCGAGTTCCATTGGGGGATACATTCCTTCGGCGTAGAAATCTAAATGCCCGCTCGTTTCCCAGAGAACAGATTTAGCAATGTGGGGACTATAAACGAAGTCATATCCCCCAGCTTCGTGTCGTTCCCGGCTGTAGTCTTCAATAATCTTTCGAACAAGTGCCCCTTTGGGGTGCCATACTGCTAAACCAGGCCCAAGCGTTTCTGGCCAAGAAACCAAATCTAGATCGGAGGCGAGTCGTCGATGATCTCTTTTTTCAGCTTCAACTAACCGTTCTAGGTGTTCTTTTAAATCTTTTTTATTAGCCCAAGCCGTTCCATAGATCCTTTGTAGCATTGGCCTATTTGTGTCACCACGCCAATAAGCCCCAGCTACCTTTTGTAAAGCAAAGTGTCCAAGCCTCCCCGTGGAGGGAACATGAGGCCCTAAACACAAATCAATAAAACCTTCGTCATTCTGGTAGTAACTCACGGTTCCATCTGAATTAACTTCTGAAGATAGTTCCTGATCACTTCCACCTGAAGAAACTTTCTCGATGATCTCTTTCTTATATTCGTGATTAGAAAAAAGTTTTAGTGCTTCATCCGTTGTTATTTCATGCCGATGAAATTTCTGATCAGCCTTAACGATTTCTCGCATCTTTTTCTCAATCACTTCAAGATCTTCAGGATTGAAGGAAGCATTGTCTGGTAAGTAAAAATCGTAATAAAACCCATTCTCTATAGGAGGACCTATGGCATAGGTAGCATCTGGCCAGAGGTCCAATACTGCTTGGGCTAGTACGTGAGCAGTTGAATGCCTTAGGACTTCTAGCCCTTCTTCAGTTTCTTGAGTGACTATCGCTACTACATCCCCATCTTCTAACGGAGCACTTAAGTCATGAAGTTCTTCGTCTTTTTTAACTACGAGGGCAGCCTTCGCTAATCCTGCACCTATGTCAGCCGCAAGGTCGTGCCCCGTGGAACCTTCTGGCAAGGTTCGAGAAGAGCCATCTGGAAGGGTTATTTTTATATCACTCATACTGTCTTGAGAATAGTCAATGCAGGGGGCAATCTTGTGGGAATAAAGGTCTGTCACATATTTTCGCCTCTGACAGGTAAGGTCTTGATAGAGGATAACTAAAAAATTAGGTCATGTATGGGAGAGTTGCATGGGTATTCTTGACGATAAGAAGTTGTTGATAACCGGTGTTCTTACTGATGCTTCATTGGCATATTCTGTTGCTCGTTTAGCTCAAGAACAGGGTGCGGAGATCATTCTGACTGGGGCTGGTCGCGGAATGCGTCTGACTCAACGAACCGCTAAGAAGCTTCCTGTAGTGCCAGAGGTGCTTGAATTTGATGTCACGTCAGCCGAACAAGCCTCCGCTTTACAAAATGAACTAACTGAATCTTGGGGTCGAATAGATGGAGCTTTACACGCCATAGGTTTCGCTCCTGAAGCTTGCCTGGGGGAAGATTTCATGACCCCTACTTGGGAAGACGTGTCGGTAGCTATGGAAATTTCTGCCTACTCGCTAAAGACTGTTGCTGAAGTCGTCCGCCCTTTAATGACTGATGGTGGTTCTATTGTTGGTCTGGATTTTGATGCACGTTTTGCTTGGCCGGCTTACAACTGGATGGGGGTAGCAAAAGCTGCTTTAGAGTCAACTTCTCGTTACTTAGCGAAATCTCTGGGAGCAGAGGGCATACGCGTAAATATGGTTGCTGCTGGACCTATCCGAACTATGGCTGCAAAAAGTATCCCCGGTTTCGCTGCGTTTGAGGAAGTTTGGGGTGAGCGATCTCCACTTGGGTGGGATATTCACGATCCTGACCCAGTAGCACGTGCATGTGTTGCATTGCTCTCTGATTGGTTTCCATCAACTACCGGTGAGATGATTCATGTAGATGGAGGCTTCCACGCCATAGGAGCCTAAAGAGATTTAAAGAACCTCAGCATCTGTTTCGTCTTCAAACTCTCCTACTAATTCCTCAACAACGTCTTCCATCGTTACCAGTCCAACAGTTTCTGAAACAGGATTCTGTAACACCACTAGATGGTTCCTGTTGCTTCTCATAAGTAGCAATGCATCCTCTTGGGTTATGTCTGGTGAAACTATCGCTAATTCTCGGATTGAGCCTTCTGGAAGAATTGAACTTTGCATCTCTGGTCCGTATTGAAGAAGATCTTTCGCGTGCACCATTCCAATTATGTCATCGAGGGTCTCCCCTATAACCGGCATTCGTGTGTGGCCACTCTTTAAGATCTGTTGTTCTATTTCGGCAATTGTCATTTCTTTATTCACTGCAACTATTTCTTCCCGAGGAATAGCTATCTCTTGAATCGGGTGAATTCCTAGGTCCAATGCACTGGTAAGTAACTCGTGTTCAAATTCGTCGATAGATCCTTTTTCATGTGATGAATCAAAAATTGCTGAAAGTTCTGAAACACCTAGAGCATGATTGATTTCATTAACTGGGGTATAGCCAAATGGTTTAACAAGAAGTGTTGACAATTTGTCTAATATCCAGATGAGTGGGGTCATAGATAAAACAAATACTCGATGTATAGAAATCAGTCGCTGCAAAGTATTTTCTGGAGCAGTCACCGCAAGATTTTTTGGCACCATTTCCCCGAGAAGTAACTGTACGATGCCAGCAAAACCTATTGCAGTGATCCAACTAATGCTTTCAGCCAGAGTTTCTGAGGCCCCGAAGAGTTCTACCACGGGTTGGATTAACCGACCAATAGAAGGTTCAGCGGTAATTCCTAAAATCACGCTGCTTGCCGTAATACCTAACTGCGCACCAGAAACTTGGCGTCGGAGATCTTTGTGTGCTGCTAACGCTCGGCGAGAACTTTTCTTTCCATTCTTCGCGGCTTCTTGTAGACGAAGGGGTCGGCTTGCTATTAAAGCAAATTCAACAGCAACAAAAACTGCGTTTACAACTATGAGGAAAATTACGGCAATGAAAATCATGACGAAGTAACCCTTAACGTGATAATTCGTCTTCTCTTAACTTCGACTACCTCTATTGTCCATTGTCCTTCTATGACTTTTTCACCAGGTTCGGCCAAATGCCCTAGTCTCTCTAAGACAAATCCAGCGAGAGTTTCGTACTGTCCTTCAGGTATTTTGAATCCTGTTGAGTCAAATACTTCTTCAAAGTTGAGACGGCCTGCGACGAGAAAGCTTCCTGGGTTCTCCAGTTCTGCTTCAGTTGAATCGTTGTCATATTCGTCTTTTATTTCTCCTAAGATTTCTTCTAATAAGTCTTCTAGAGTGATGATCCCAGAAGTTGCTCCGTGCTCATCTATCACTACAGCCATCTGTGTCCGACGATTTTTCATATCAGACAGAATTTCTTCTAGTTTTCTTGTTTCTGGAACAGCAAGAATGTCTCGCATAATTTCGGACACATGTGTAGTGTGTCTTTCTTCTGGCGAGAGTCGATAAACCGACTTGACGTGGACAACCCCGATGATGTCGTCGAGGTCCTTATCAAATACTGGAAATCTTGATCGGCCAGTGTCTAAAGCATGGGTAATAAGATCGGAGACCTGCGTTGCTCTTTGTAAGGCATCAATGTCGACTCTTGGTATTAATGCATCGACTGCGGTCTTGTCGCTAAAACGTAACGAACGAGTGAGCAGTGAAACTTCTTCTGGGTCTAAAACACTCGAAGCTCTTTCGGTGATGAGTGTTTCAAGTTCTTCCGAAGTTCGTGAGGTATCTATTTCGTCTCTAGGTTCAACACCGAATCGGCGCACAACAGAGTTAGCTGTGCCGTTGAGTAGCCGCACTAAAGGGCGCACTAAGACGCTGTATCCGGCTAGTAGGGGAACTAACTTTCGTGAAGTCGCTTCTGGTGCCGCGAGTGCGATGTATTTTGGGACCTGTTCGCCGATAATTAAATGAAGAACTGTTGCCACAAAAATGGCTAGGAGAACACTCAATCCAGTGGGGTGGTCATCGCCAGTTAACAATCTTGCCATTGTTGGTTCAGCAACAAAGCCCAGCATCAAAGCCGACAACGTAATACCGAATTGACATCCTGACATAGTTAGAGTCAGACGTTGTAAAGCACGTAAAAGAGATCGGTGTACTCGGCTACCTTGGTTTGCTTGTGCTTCTACTCGGGCTCGATCTAGAGCTAGCAGGCTGAACTCAGCTGCCACGAAACTCGCGTTGAGCACCAAGAGTGCTGTCATGATGAGAAGACCAGAGATGGTGTTCATTAAGTCTTTACTTTAGCGAAATGAAAAGCAGGCTCATAGTTGAGCGTGAAAAGAGTTAGTATCAAATTTGGTATGACTCCTATTGAGATTTTTTTAGTCATTTCGATATTTATTATTGCCGCTGCAATTCAAGGCTCTATTGGTTTTGGGGCGAATCTCTTCGCGGTTCCGCTTTTGGCTCTCATTAATCCTGAACTTATACCAATTCCCATTTTAATTGTGAATCCAATCATGAATTTAATGTTGGCGTGGCGTGAACGCGGGAATGTTGATCGACCTGCGTTAGTCTCCGCCTTAATAGGTCGAATACCTGGAGTCGTTCTTGGAGTGTTGGCGTTGAGTCTGATCTCCACCGACCGCTTAGGGCTCCTCTTTGGGGTTCTTCTTTTAGTTGCTATTGCTCTACAAGTAAGTGGTCTTTCTTTGCCCCGGAGTAGAAAGACTGTGACTCTTGCTGGTGGGGTAAGCGGATTTATGGCTACATCAGTGGGCGTCGGTGGACCACCAATGGCTTTGGCTTTGAAGGATCTGCCTGGTCCTTCGTTTCGAGCGACAATGTCTCCTTACTTTGTCATTGGATCTTCCATATCTATCTTTGGGCTTATCTTGGGTGGTCAATTCGAGTTGAGTGACATTTGGAACTCTTTACTTTTGCTGCCTGCCGCTGTGATTGGAGTTTTGATTTCAGGTCCTTTACGTTCTCGTGTTGATTCTGGAAAGATTGCTTTCTTCATTTACACTCTTTCAACTGCGGGGGCTATCGCTCTCCTTTTGCGTTCTCTTTTCTAGTTAGTTATGTCTGACTGTGTAATTCGATTTGAAGAAGTTGAACGACAATTCGCTGGAGTTTCTGCTTTAAAAAAGATTTCCTGGAAGGTAGAGCCGAATCAACATTGGGTTGTTCTCGGGCCGAATGGTTCTGGGAAAAGTACTCTGCTTCAAATTGCTGGCCTGCACCTTCATCCTTCTCGAGGTGAAGTCACAGTCCTTGATCAGATTCTCGGACGAGTAGATATTCGTGAATTAAGAAGCAAAGTTGGCTTCATTTCCGCTTCTTTATCAAATTCTTTTCGTTCTACTATCAAAGCTCGTGATGTAGTTATGACCGCTAGGTATGGTGCTCTTGAACCTTGGTGGCATTCATATTCTGATAATGATCGTGACCGCGCCTACTCTCTGCTTGATCTCGTTGGATGCGGTAATAGAACTGAGCACGATTTCGGTGTTTTATCTTCAGGAGAGAAGCAGCGTGTTCTTCTTGCTCGCTCCCTAATGACTGATCCCGATCTTGTTTTACTAGATGAGCCGGCAGCGGGTTTAGATCTCGGAGGAAGAGAGGAATTATTATCTTCTCTTACTTCATTAATATCGGCCTCTTCTGGGCCCTCAGTTATTTTGGTAACCCATCATGTAGAAGAAATACCTGAAGGTTTTACTCATGCGGCGTTAATGTCAAATGGTCAGATGATTAAACAGGGGAAAATAGAGGAAGTGATGAGTGGAGAGAACTTGAGTCAGTGCTTTGAACTTCAGATTTCGCTTTCAAACGAAAGCGGCCGTTATTTCGCAAAAGTAGTTGATAAGAAATGACACACCATGTAGTGATTTTTTCTGGTGGTCCTGTTCCGTTGTCTCTTCCGGAATTGGATGCAGATTTTGTTATTGCGGCTGATCATGGTGCCGATCATGCTTTGAAGTTCGGATACGGCGTTGATTTACTTGTGGGTGATCTTGATTCCGTGACGAGCGTGGGAGAATCTTCTGCGAAGAAAGTTGTGCGTCATCCAATAGATAAAGATTTCACTGATCTTGAATTGGCTTTATCGGAGGCCTCAAGTCTTGGCGCTAATCAGGTCACGGTTGTAGGGACTTTTCAAGGGCGGGCTGATCATTCGTTCAATAACTTGTTAGTTCTTGTTAGCCAGGAGTGGGCGCACATGGCGATAACTGTATTTATTGATGAGTCCCAAGTTTGGGTTGTTCATGATTCTTTTGAAATTGTTCTCCCTCTGGGTACGACGGTGAGTCTTCTTCCAGTGGGAAATGAAGCTTCTGGTGTTACTACTTCTGGATTGCAGTGGTCTCTTGATGATGACAGCCTTTTGTTGGGTGAAGGTCGCGGTATGTCTAACTGTTCCGTGCAAGAAAAAGTTGGAGTGTCTGTTCGTTCTGGGGTGCTTTTAGTTTTTGCCAACCAAGCTGGAAAAGAGTGATCGGAGTACTCTTCAACAATGTCGCTTATTGAAGTTTCCCCGTGCACTCCTAATCTTGGAGCGATCATCACTGGTGTGGATCTTTCTAAGGACTTGAGTGATAGCGATGCTGATTTTCTTTATGACGCTCTTTTAAAGCACCTCGTACTTTTTTTTCATGATCAACATATAACTCCAGAACAACTCAGTGGTTTTGCTAGTAATTTTGGCTCTCTCCAAGGAAGGCACCATACTTATGAAGCTCTTGAGGGATTTGAGCATGTCACGGTCTTAGATATGGGTCCGGAGAATCCTCCTGATAGTGCCGAATGGCATGCTGACCTCACGTTCAGTCAAGACGCTGCTTTTGCCTCAGTGTTGCAGGGCATAGAGATTCCTTCGGTGGGTGGTGACACTCTGTGGGCGAATTGTTTCGCTGTTCATGATGCTTTGCCTTCTGGTTTGCGAAAAGACTTAGAGGGACTTTCTGCAGTTCATGACATGGGTTCTTTTCGGTCTCATGCTTATAAAGCAGGGGGTGTTGATGGGATTAATGAACGTATGGAGTCTGTGGGTTCTGCGGTTCATCCGATTATTGATCATCATCCAGTTACTGGACGACCGTTTGTGAATGTGAATGAAACCTTCACTGTGCATATTTCGGGTATGACTCAACCAGAAAGTCGACGCTTATTGAACTATTTGTTTGACCTCATTAATCGTCCGCAATTTCATGTTCGCCTTCGGTGGCAACCAGGAACTATCGCTCTTTGGGATAACCGAGGCTCACAACATTACGCTGTTGATGACTATTTTCCTGAACGTCGAGTTATGCATCGTGTGGTCGTGGAGAGCGATGTGCGCCAACCCAATAGTTAGGAAAGGTGTTACCCCATTGTCGTGCAGTATTCAGGTTTAACCACTGCCGTGATTCGATCCTCTAACCGGCCGACATGCTCACGAGGAAACTCGTCTTTTCCCCAATATTTCTTTGCCATCTGATCAAGAAATTCAACCGCTCCTTCTGTTTCCCATTCCACTAGTGTCCCGCGTATCTCCAAATACCGTTCTGGATTCTCTGGGTCTGTGGCTGAGAGCGCGATTTTATTGTTTTTGTTTAGGTTCCTCCATTTTTGGCGACCTATTTTGTGAGGGAAACGTATGTATGTTCCATCGTAATCAGCCCATACCGGAGAAGCCTGTGGTTCGCCGTTAGGCCCAACAGTAGCTACATGCCAAATAGAGGGTTTTTCTAAAAGATCACGGTGTGTTTCAGGAATACTATTCATCATTGCAGAACTCTATCTTTTCTTTAAAGTAGCTACCCAGCCACCAAGGCCTGTTCCTGGTAGATGGTCTCCGTATTCTTGAGAAAGAACCTCTAATAGTCCTTCTTGTGAAAGTTTCTCTAGTTTTTCGTCCACTTGATCCTCTGCCCAATATTTCTCATTTAGGCCTATGACTAACAGTCCCCCAATTTTTATGATTCGTAGCATTTCACGTATTGCTTCGGTTCTTACATGAGCGAAACTGAGAACTCCAACAGCTACTGCAGCGTCGTAAGTTTCTGTTTCAATTTCTAGTTTGTGATTAATATCAGCTTCGAAAAGTCTTTGATAAGAGTTTGTTTCTTTAGCTTTCTTCAGCATTAATGGCGAAAAATCGCATCCCTCAATGTTATTGAAACCATGTTTTTGTAGCGCTAATCCTGAGAGTCCAGTTCCACATCCTATATCTAGGACTCTTATGTTTTTTTCCGGAGCATAGGTTGTGA